>SYDJ01000035.1 GCA_005801205.1 Gammaproteobacteria bacterium | reverse complement strand
AGGCATAGATATAAGCTAAACTCCTTCTATAAAGGGTATTGGCTCTGTATCAATACACGTAAGATCCTATAATTCATAATCACGGTTTACTATGAAACATTCACAACTGTTAGAGCGCTTGTACGCTGAAGTAGAAACAGTCATTCTGAGCCGGCAACATCCTGTCACGGGCCTTTTACCCGCAAGCACCAGCGTCAACATTCATGGCGACTATACAGATGCTTGGGTGCGCGATAACGTGTACTCGATTATCTGTGTTTGGGGACTTGGGCTTGCGTTTAGGCGCCAAGGTGAAACTAACAAAAGCGATCAGCTGGAGCAATCCACAATCAAGCTGATGCGCGGGCTGATGCAATCTATGATGCGTCAGGCGCAAAAAGTTGAAACCTTTAAGCATACGCTTAACAACATCGATGCATTGCACGCGAAATACGACACAGCAACAGGCTTGCCGGTTGTCGCGGACAATGCATGGGGTCACCTGCAAATTGATGCAACTTCTCTCTATTTATTGATGCTGGCTCAAATGACAGCTTCTGGCTTACGCATTGTATGTACCAATGACGAAGTCGATTTTATTCAAAACTTGGTTTATTACATTTCAAGCGCCTACCGCATGCCCGATTACGGCATATGGGAGCGCGGCAACAAAGTGAACAATGGCCGCACCGAAATTAACGCCAGTTCGGTAGGCATGGCTAAGGCGGCATTACAGGCCTTAGATGGTTTTAATCTTTACGGTGAGCATTCATCTAAACGCGGCGTGATTCATGTTATTGCTGATGCAATTTCGTTGGCGAGAACCACCCTCACCTCACTCTTACCGCGCGAATCGCTTTCAAAAGAAGTGGATAGTGCACTACTGAGTATTATTGGCTTCCCTGCATTTGCGGTTGGTAAGGAAACACTCGCAACTCAAACTCGAGATTCAATTTTAACCAAGCTTGGCGGCAACTATGGCTGCAAACGCTTTTTGTTAGATGGACACCAAACCGTTGTTGAAGAGAGTTCACGTATTTATTACGAGCAAACTGAATTAGGTAAATTTGAAAACATTGAATCTGAGTGGCCGTTATTCTTTACCTATTTGTATATAAGTGCGCTCTTTGATGGCAGCGAAGCAACCGCTAAACATTATCGCAAAAAACTAGAAGCTTTAATGGTGCATCAGGATGGCATAGGCTTGCTGCCTGAACTCTATTATGTTGCTAAAGAAAATATTGAAGCGGAAAAGAAAAATCCGCGATCACAGCCGCGTCTTCCCAATGAAAATGTTCCTTTAGTCTGGGCGCAAAGCTTGTATTTAACTGGCTTAATGATGGATGAAGGTTTGCTGCGCACTGAGGATTTAGATCCGTTAAAAATGCGCCGTCGCTCTACCAAATTTGTGAAATCCCAAATTGCGTTGGTCGTACTTGCAGAGACGGAAGAGGTTAAGGCTGCGCTTGCGAAGCAAGGCGTTATTATTGCAGAAACCATTCAAGATATAAAGCCTATGGCCGTAGTCAGTGCGCCAAGCCTTATGGAAGCTTATGCGCATGTCGGTGAAAACAAAGCGCTTGGTTTAACTGGGCGACCACGCCGACGCTTACAAAGCCTAACGACTTCGCAAGCACACGAAATTAATAACAAAGTGTATTTGTGTTTAAGTTGGTTGCAAAGCGAGAAAGAAGATTACCGCATGTTTGACTCACAAATGGTAATCGAATATGTAACGCAAGAAATTCAATATATACACAAACATTGGTTGAGTTCCGAAGTTGCGGTTTTCTCCTTCTTGGTCGATAAAAAACTGTGCAAGATTCCGAATGTAAATAGTTTGTTTGCAATGTTTAGAGATTTTCAATTGCGCACAGAGCAAGAGTATGTGGGATATGCGTCGGCGAATTTGGCTTATAGAGCATCGCGTGTTAACCAATTAAGCATCCCCTACTTTCACGTCAGTTCCGTCACTTCGCTCAATGAATCCAGTACTCTGTTGGATAAAGAACTTGATTGCACTTGGCTTGAAGCTATCCCTAAAAACATTCTCACGAATTTCAATTCCGAAAATGACATTATCAATTTTAGAAAATCAGTTGCCTATTTAACTGAGCGCCCTATGGATTTTGTTATTGATGGGCTAAATACCAGTATCACCATTCGTGATTTCATTAAAGAAATTTACTATCGAGCGCAAAGCAAAAATAACTGGCCACTGGCGCGCTATTGTTTTGCAAAAATGAATTACTCCCCCGTGGATTTAGGGGATAGCTTAACTGTTATCGCTGCGCGTAATTTATCAATTACTGTTGGTGACAATAACTTCACTGAAATAAAAGTAGACCAATCATTCTCTAATACGGAATTCTTTGAAGGAATTAACCATAACTTTAAAGATCCATTAGAGCGTACCTTGGTGTTAGAGCTGCTATCTGCAATTGGCGGTTTGATTCGCACTGATCCAAAACTTTTTGATGGCTTGCGCTCCATTCAACTACGCAACTTCCTTATGCTATTTGCGATGGATAAAGATGATGCAGAAGATGTCAGTATGTTGGAATGGATTGGCTTGCAATCACCCGCAAAAATTTACAAAAAGCTCAAAAATGTTTTAATTTCTCGAACCAAAGTTTTTGCGCAAGGCGTTAATCATATTGTGCCTTACAAGGTATATCACGATGAATATGCCATGATGAGCGAAATTGTCGCCGCTGACGCAGCTAACACTGACTGGATGGAGTGGCGTTTGGCGCGCGGGTTGATCACCCACTTTGATAATCATTTCCTGAAAGAGATTTGGAGCAGCTTGAGCCATGCGAAGAAATTGGTGTTTGGGCAAGAATCCCCAGAAAGCTTTGTTTTAGACTGTGAAATAACGCGCAGCTCTATGACACCGGGTGAAGAGAGCTTTGCACTACTCATTGATCAGCTAACCCATCAATTGCACCCAGCCTATTATAAGAGTGCAGTTGTTGAAGCACTTTATGCGTTCACGCAATACTGCACAACGAATACATCTGCAAAATTCAAGCGCCCGATTGTGTTTAGTGAAGTTATTGAGCGCGCAGCCAAAGCTTACTGCGTTGAAGTCTACAAAGACAAGCTGCCAAATAGTACGCGTTTCTTAGAGATATTTTTACAGCAGTCACCCCATATGCTGAATTTGTATATCAATTTAACCTATGCGGCCATGTCAAAACCTGATAGTTTTGAACCCATAATGACCTAATGAATATTTAAGTTCAAAAAAAACCACCAATATTCTGGTGGTTTTTTTGTTTCTAGCAGATAAAGATTTTATCGGCAAATTGCGCCTACACCTTCAATTAAGTTGGAAGCAGCTTCACCATAGCACCCCTTCTTATTGTCAATATATTGGCTGGCAACAAAAAGGTTATTTATACATGACGCATCGCTAATTAAAATTCCATAACCACCAGAATCACTAATAACAAGGCTGTTAAAGGTGTTTCCCGCCGCTGGAGTATGAATTTCTTTATCAACTTGAGCTAAGAAAATGCCGTGTTCTTTTGAATTACGAATATGAACATTGGTAAAAGAATTATTAGCAGAATCACGCATAAAAATACCCACAGTTTGTGAGTTCGTAATTGTTACATCACTAAACTTATTGTTATTAAAACGGATATCGGCGGAAATACCAGCTCCTTTATTGTTGTATAAATTTATACCGGAAAATGTACTGTTTTCTGTTTCATAAAAAGCAATACCATCAAACTCATTATCGTAAGATGTGTAATCACGCACCATTAATCGATCACATTTCAGCTCCGTCACTAAACCACCAGAGATCGCGCCATAAACCGTTACGTTATCTACAACACAATCTTCACAGCGACGAATGGTGATGCCATTATTGCGTAACGGAAATTGCTCACTGCAAGGGCCACCCATACATTCAGATGTTTGATTGCGCCTATTACCATCAATGTGTAAATTTTTAACCTGAATATAACGCCTCGTTATCTTAGGTGGATGAGAGGCTTGCCCCATTACAAACACAGGAATATTGGCCCCATCTGCTACACGCAACAGAGTACCAGCACCCTCACCTCTTACGATGATATTGTCGCGATCTAAAATAATCGGTGTGGAGCATGTGTATTTTCCGGCGGGAATAGTAACTTCCCCACCAATTGCAGGTAGCTTATCAATAGATTTTTGAATTGCATCGCAAGTGTTGCCCTTTACAATTACCGCAAAACTGTGCGGTGCGCTCAATATCGCCGCAAAACAAAAAAGCGCTCTAACTACAGAAACAAGGGGTTTCATTAATCTCACCTTTAAAAATTTATTGACTCTCCTTAAAGGTAGCTTTCATTGCTAGCTTTTAAAGGCGATCAATAGATCAAAAAAATCTAATTCTCAGATTTTTAAAACTTTAGTGCTTTACAGGTAATATTGGATTGCAGTTTTCAATAGTGACTCGACCTTGCAATACGTGACCCTTAGAGTATTCGCTGAAATAACAGGCATTCGCCTTGGGGTCGTAGTTTTCAATCCATAGATGGTCTTCTTTCCAAGTGGCCGATATATGCATTTGCCCCTCTGGTACGGCAATCGTCATAACACCACCATAATTTTTAACGAAGGTTTGTTCATATTTAAAAAAGTAAGCGCTCCAGCCGATCACAAGAATAACGACTGCTGCTATAACGCCATATTTCCAACTGATGAACCGACCTACCACCCAACCTAAAAGACCAGTGATGAGGATAAGTGCAAACCAATAAAGATAAGTAATCATAAGAAGCTCCTTAAAATAAAAAACTGCTTGGCAATGGCTTGCCAAGCAGTTTTAGGTAAACCGAATAGGAAAAACATCGGCTTGAGTATAGCAACTCTTTATTAGCGGCGGCTACGGCCAAGACCGAGTAGAGTTAATAACATCAACAGACTCGCCCAGCCCATTGCACCGCCACCACCGCCTGAAGACGAGCTGCCGCCGCCAGTGCTTGGGGTATAAGTAGTTTTTGCGGGAGTTAAGCTGGCAGCACTATCAACATTTGCATCTAATACCACTACACCTAAAATCATAACGTAATTTTTATCGGTCCTAGGTACACCTTTTGTGGAATCGGTAGCTGTGTAGTTGCGTAAAGGGAGTTCATTTAAAGGTGAGCCAAAGTTAAAAATACTCAGTGCTGCCATAGCATCAATAATTGCCATGCCATTGCCAGTGACTTCGCCAAACACAGTAAAGCCACCATTTTGTGGATCCAAGGTAGCGCTGTTATCAGCAAGATTAAAAAACCATTGATTAGTTGCAGAGTTTGGCTGTCCGCCCAATTTTGCCATTGCAATAGTACCGCGCTTATTTGCATACACCGGTTCATTGATCACGGCTGCATTTTGTGCAGCATCAGCAAGGGGATATTTAAAACCACCACCTTGCACAACAAAGCCGGGCACTGAGCGATGGATAATGGTGTTGGTGTAAGCACCTGATTTCACATAGTTCAAAAAGTTCTCTACGGTTTTGGGTGTGGTTTTGTCGTAAAGATTGACAGAGAAATCACCCATAACGGTTTGAAATTGAACAATGGTTGCATTGGCAGATTGTGCAGCCATAAAGCTTGCCGAAAATGAAAATAAAGCGACTGAGGTGAGTTTCGATAACTTGGAAAACATTGAGATCCCCTAAAATGGTTTGCAATTGAGCTGGCTATAGTATCGGCTGACGTCTGAAGGCACAGCTAAAAATTTGTTGCGAATTGTAATTCAACAATATTTGAAGAATTGAGAAAATTAGTCAGTTAATACCCAATCACTTTATAGCTACAGATACGTTTTGTCTTAGGCAACTGAAAAAACATTGCTTTCCATTAAGCGCACCCACGTACGCTGCAGCATTAATGCATCATTACTTGCGCGATGTCGTTTTAAACCAAGCTCCATTTCAATTTCTTGATGCAGTTGGTTCCAGCGCGCAGATTCGCACTCCGGCATGATGCAAGCGAGATGCTCAAGTTTGAAACTGGGCGCAAGATTGGCTGCATCAAACAACACCGCTAGCCATGCATAATCATGACCCCACGCATCTGAATAAACAGTCATACCTTTTAATTGTTTATTTAACCAAAGTGCAACCTGATCTGCCGGCTTACCGAATGCCAATAATAATTCTCGCGTAATTCCGTGTACGGCATAAGCGGAATCATCCCAATGAGTCCACGATGGCTCTGGGCGAATTAAAGTGCATTCTAAACGGCCATTAGGTAAAGAAAACCCAACTTCTATAGGATAACTTTGGCTGCCAAAACCAGAGGCTTCAAGATCAATAATCGTGGGAACCTTAAGATTCTTGCTTGTGCTAATCTCAGCGCTGTTGTGCAAATTATTCATTATTTTGTAGAGTCCTAAAAATAAGCACGCGATAAAAAGTGATGTCAGTTAGTCAATATCTTAAATCTCCCCTAGCCCCTCTTTTTCAAAGAGGGGAATTCAGCCCCTCCCTTTGAAAAAGGGAGGTTAGGAGGGATTTGCTTTTATAATCCAATCGCGCCACATGGCAGCGATAGTGATTGTAATCTACTTCGATGTATTAACGAACAGATTCACCTGTTTGTATAGCGTATTGCAATGGCCGAGCCAACTTTCTAGTGTACGGGTTATTTCAACCAGCGCGCGTTGCCAATATTGCGGCGATATCCAGCGGCTCGCGGTAAAGCGCAAATTCGGTTTCGCGGGATTGAATGGCAAGGATAGACATGCGGTCGGCGAGTTCGTTGCCTTGTACGCCTACGTGACCATTTACGTGCAGCACTTGCACCTTGTCTTTGAGGGTTTGGTGCAGCGAATAGATCTCTTTAATCAGTTCAAGATTTTTAATCTCGCCGCCCTTCTTCTTCCACCCCGCTTTTTCCCAGCCGATTGCCCATTGAATAACGCATTGAATGGAGTATTGCGAGTCAGAAAACACCGCAGCGCTTTTGCCTTGAGCGATTTCCTCTTTTGCGAGTAGCAAACCTTGGTGCAATGCATTTAATTCAGCGGTGTTGTTAGTACCCATAGGGTTATACAAACCATACCAAAGCTCAGCCACTTTATTATCACGATAAATCGCCAAGCCTGAACCCGCCTCGCCCGGGTTTGGTTCGCAGCCACCGTCAGTAAATATTTTTACATCCACCGGTAATGCGTTTACTTCAGCGGCATTGTAAGTTTTGATTTTTGCAGCAACCACAACACCCGCAGCGGCAGCACGACCGGTTCCGGCATTGGGTTTTGCGCCGCCAAAAGCCGCTTCTGCTTCTTCACGTGTTGTAAATGATTTATAACGCGCACCATTAAATCCATCGACATTTTTTTTGCAGGTAGCCCAATCAGTAAAAATCCCCGTCTCCCGCCCTGCCCATACCACATAAAATTTTGAAGCCATTACACTCTCTTTTATTAATCTATAAACGAATACTTGCACACACGAAATTTATTTATTCTTCATCTGCCCCATCAACCGAACCGCAACCCCCACCAGTACTGCCACAGCCAACAATAAAATCCCCCAAAACAAAATGGTCTTCCAACTCACCTGCATTCCAGTGCGAGCAAACGAATCAATACTCGGTTTCAATTCCGTAAACACCACCTGCCCCCACTGCAACTCTTTACCACCTACCAACTGCGAAAAAATCTGCGCGCTGGTGTGTTGGTTATTGGGTGCAGCTTCATCGTCTATGGCAATTTTGTAAGGCGCTGCATTGTTGGCAATAAATTGCAGGGTTTGCGGTTGGCGGTGAAAAACCAAAGTGGGGTTGAGTGTGGTGCGCACCAATTCGTTGAGTTCAACGCGCCAGTAGGTATCGCTAGTGTTGTATATATTAATTGCATCGCTCTGCTGCCAATCGCTACCGACTTGGGCGTTAAACCAAATGCCTTGATGACGTAATTGCCAAGGTTGTTTTTGGTTATTGCGCGAAAACACTTTAATGTTATCGCCATACATAGTGTTGCCGAGGTTGAGGCTGATATTGGTAACAGGGGCAACATCATCGCGCGCAAATTCCCATGCCGCGATGGGAATGGTGGCGGCGTGATTGCCTGCGCGTATTGCTGAGTTCTGATCTTTTGCGAGTGCGCCTTTTACTTCCCACTGATCAACCACCATTGCATTAGCGATTTTTTCGGTGTTTTCGATTTGGACTTTGGTGAGCTGCAAATTCTCATTGCCGCGTGTGAATTTCAAACGCAAATAGGCATAGTGCCTCTCGCCCAAATTCACTGCGATTTTATTGCGCGTAAGCAACTGCCCTTCTTTTTGCAATTGCACCAGCGTGGTTTGCGTAATGCTCGACCAACTACTCAAGTCATTCGTACCGCTGACTTGCACTTCTAGATATTGGTTAGCGTCTGATGCTTGCCAATCCACCACCAATTTATCGATACGGGTTTTTACGTCGCTCACATCCACCACATAAAAATCAACCGGTGCGCTTTGGTCTTGCAATTTTTCGTTATCGGTTTTTTCTACACTGACCGATATTCTATTCGCATCCAACCGAATGGAGGCACTGCTTAAGGCGATTAACGCCTCTGGCGGTAAACCAACGACAACTGGAAAAAAGCGCGCATTGCTTAGCTGCGATTGCTCACTCACTTGGGTGCTGGGAGCTGTAATACGATAGGGCAATTTATTGCCCTGTTGATCGGTCACTACCAGGTCATTTAATTGCGTACCGGCACTGTAACGATAAATATCGTGTGTAAGCGTGGTTTGCACGTAAGTGCCGGGCGCTTCGTTTATTTGGTAAACGGGGATGACTTCGGCGCTCGCCGCCATGCTTACCAAGCACGAAATAATTAGACATGTTTTTTTAATAGGCTGCATAAAAAATTCCACGATCAAAGCTGCCCATCTATTCTTGGTGCTTCTGATTTTGATTCATCTATTTTGGGTTCTTCATTTTTTGGCTCATCTATTGACTCGCTTGTCGATTTACTTTTCGCTGGAATTGGCGATAAATAACCGATCAACAACATCAACCCGCCCACCACCATAAACGACACTATGCGCGCGAGTGTACCTGTGCCCGTTAAATCTTTGGTGAAAAGTTTTAGTAAGACTAAGCCTAATAAAGCGGCACCGAGCATCCAGAGTTTACGCTCTTGCCAGCGGCGAGAGAGATTCATGACTACCAATGCGCAAATCGCCCAAAGAATCGATAAGGCCATTTGTACGACGATTGAATCCCACATCACATAGGATACATATTCAACATCCGCGTATTGGTGAATTGCGCGCAACAGTACAACATTAATCCACGCAAAACCTAACAAGCCAATTACGCCATAACGCAACTCAGCGGGTGCTGATTGCAAGCCGATAAAGCCGCGCTTAATTGCGTAAGCAAAAATAGTCAGCACAGCGGCTTGCGCTAAATCGAGCGGATTTAAAACAGGTAAATAGAATTGATCGGTAATACCGGAGTAGCGGCATGCATAAATAAACCAGAGCAACAAACCCAATAGCAGAGGTGCAGGAATTAGGTTTTTGTAATCCGCTGGATACTGCGCAAATGGCCAAATAGATTTATTCGTGAGATTCAAAAGTGCAACCAAAGGCACTACCAAACAGGCGAACCACAATACAGCTGCGCTTGTGCCATACCATTGCAATTCGCTTTGCCAATGACTCGCCTCCCAATACACAAGGCTAAACAAAAACCAAGCCGTTAATACATGGAATACACTGAGCAATCTGCACGAGGTAGTTTCGCGCTGGCGCCACAAAAAGCGATATTGCACCAACACAAATGCCAGCAGCGCAAGCAAACCCCAACCTTGCGATGGATAAACGTCATAACCAACAAAGAGCGCCTCGCCAAAATTGCTCATGGCCAGCACACAGGTTAAAGGCAACAACCAGAAACCAAGGCGCGCCAATTGTGGCCATTGCACTTTTGAACTTAACAACACCAGCGCCGCAACGGAGAGCGTGAAAAATAAAATTACCGAAGGAAAACGTTGTTCGCCTGCAACATGCGCTTCTATCTCGTTATAACCGGCAAGCAACCACCACAGCCAACCAATAATTAGCGTGAGCGGCGTTAAGAGTTTTTCAAAACGATTACTGTGCTCAGCAAAGTGTGTGAGCAGATAAGAAATACACAAGGCCGATGCAGCCAAAATCAACAGGCTAATAAAGTCGCCAGCGATAAGTGGAATTGCACCTGCATCAATACCGTTAATAATTAACGAAAAGGCCGCGGCGATATGCAATAAATATCCCGCAAAACGCGGTAAAAAACGCTGCTGGCGCAAGCCGACCCAAATCAAACCGGTTGCTTCTAGCGCCCAGGTGGCGGATGTCCATTGCGCATCCAACGCGAGTGGAATGGTTAAGGTCGCAAAGGTAACGCCGAGCGCAATAAAAGATTCGATTAGCACGCGATGCGTAGTTTGGTATTTGCTCCAGAGCACGCGCGCCAACAGGATATAAATTGCAGAGAGAATCAGCGCGCTAATCGCCAAGCCATATTCTGTGTGATTTAGCAATGCGGTTTGCAAACCAAAGGCAACAATAGGCAAGCCAAAGGTGAGGCTGCCATCCACTAAACCTTTTAGGTTCGGCGGCTGCTTAAGTGAAAATAAAATCGCAACCGTTAAATAAAGTGCGAAGAACGCGAGTAAAAATGGTTGCGTGCTCGCGTATAAATGCGGCTCGTATTTGAGCACGCCCCAAACCGAGGTAATAACAAACGTAAAAACAAAACCAATCCAATTGAGCAGACGCCAGGTTTTAAACCAGGCGATAGTAAGAATGCCGATATTGAGCAACAGATAAAAACTGAATAGGCCTACGTGACTTCCGGAGCCGTCGGACGTAAGAATCGGGGCAAGAAAACCACCGGCAGTCGCCATGAGTGCGAGCACTTGCGCATTTTGCAAGACCGCGAGCGCCGCACCGAGCATCACAATAATAAACATCAACGCAAACGCGGCACCGGTTGGCATAAGCGAATACATTTTTGCCGCCGCGAACACGGTTAAATACAGCGCAGCAATACCACCGCCTTGCAAGACCAATCCAAAACCACCCTCTTTTAGCCGGGTTTTCCAACCCAAGCCGATTAATGCAATCGCCACTGCTGCTACCGCCGCCATGCGCAATTCAATCGGCAACAAGCCTTGGCTGGAGGCGTATTTAACGAGAAAACTTAAACCAAAAAACATCACCACCATACCGATGCGCACAATGGGATTGCCTTCGGTAAAAAAGCGATGCACATAACCAAATGCTTTCTCGATAACATTAGGTTCGCGCGGTACTACTGATTGCACTACATTTGGCGGCATTGCAACTGGCCGAACCATTACCGGAGGCACTGATTTAGGTGGCTCTAGATCTGGCAGTTCTAGATCAAAAGATTCAGCATCTGGAGTTTTAGCTGTGGCGTCAGGAGTAGCTATTTGCGTGCTTGGAGTAGTCACTTGTGCGCTTGGTATAGGCCCAAGAGATTCATTAATGACATCGACAAGTGGTTTGTTGGCCACAGGTGTCAGATTAATGTTTGTATCCGCATTAGGTGTTTGTAGATTATTTTTAAGTAGCGCCAGTTGTTGATTGGTTTTTAGCTGCTCTTCTGTTAAGTGTTTTACGGCTGATTCCAAGACACCAATTTTTTTAATCTGCTGAAGAACCAAGCTGGTTAGGCCACCTAAAAGCGCACCCAAAAACCATCCTTTGTAACCCAGAAAGATCGACCCAAAAATAACTCCAACGAGAGTTCCAACAACTAACACGATCATAAACGACGTCCTTAGATTTATAGGCAGCTGGCAGCTCAAGGCACTGCCGATTGTTATAGGTGCCCTATTCTGACAGCAAATAACCAGTTTGATATAGAGGCTTTTGGCAATTGCTTTAATTACCCAAAACAGCTCCAATTTACTCAAAACTGCGTTGATGCTTTGCGCTAAAATGCCAGCAATATTTTTAGGCCGTATCTTCAATGCCCCTATCTGCGCAATTAATTCCTATTCACTATTACCCAAACTCGGCCGACTGGTTCGTGCAAATTCGCCATCTTGCTATGCCGATTTGGTTAGATTCTGGTCACCCACACAGCAGTTACGGCCGGTTTGACATCTTGAGTGCAGCGCCCGCCGTTAGCTTGAATACAGTGGATGGCGTGACTCGTATTCAGCAAGGCGACTTGTCTGAAACCTCAACCCAAAACCCTTTTAGTGTTTTGCAGAGTTATCTTCCACCAGTACAACCATCGCTTGAGCAAGTGCCTTTTTGTGGCGGCGCTTTGGGCTATTTTGGCTATGATTTGGGGCGATATCTAGAGCGATTGCCAGACGCCGCACTTAAGGATATTGCTTTGCCGGATATGAGCATCGGCCTTTATCCTTGGGCCATAGTACAAGATCACCATAAGATGCAGGCTTGGTTAGTGATCAATAAAGCCGTTGCGGTTGCTTATAACTTTTTAGAAATCAAAGATATTTGCTTGGTGAGCACTCAAAACACTAGGTTTCACGACTTAAAGCAAAACCTTAAGAGCCCCTCAAATTCTTTTAAAATCAATAGCTTTAAGAGCAATCTTAAAGTGGGCGACTATCACCTAGCCATTCAAAAAATTCAGCGCTACATAAGCGCTGGCGATTGCTACCAAGTGAATTTTGCCCAACGTTTTAGCGCCAACTGTCAGGGCGATAGTTTTGAAGCTTATCTGGCATTACGCGATGCACTACCCTCGCCCTTCTCGGCTTACATGGAATTGCCAGAAGGAGCCATATTGAGTTTGTCGCCCGAGCGCTTTATTAAGCTTGAGCAAAATCAGGCTGAAACTAAACCGATCAAAGGCACTATAGCGCGCGGCAAAACGCCGGAAGAAGATACCGCTAATGCAATGGCGCTGGAATCCAGCCTAAAAGATCGCGCTGAAAATTTGATGATTGTGGATGTATTGCGCAATGACCTGAGTAAAAGCTGCACCGATGTTAAGGTTCCAGAATTGTTCAGTCTGCAAAGCTTCGCCAATGTGCACCATTTGGTAAGCACAGTAACGGGAACCTTAAAGCCTAACAAAACAGCGGTTGATTTGCTGGCAAATAGCTTCCCCGGCGGCAGCATTACCGGTGCACCTAAAATTCGCGCCATGGAAATTATTGAAGAGCTAGAACCGGTAAGGCGTTCGCTTTATTGCGGCAGCTTGGGGTACATCAGCGCTTGCGGCAATATGGACACCAGTATTGCTATACGCACGCTCATTCGAGACAAGAATAAAATTCATTGTTGGGGCGGCGGCGGCATAGTTGCCGATTCAGAACCCAATAAAGAATATCAAGAGACAATTGCCAAGGTAAAAGTATTGCTGGATACGTTGGAAGAAAACTTTAGCCAGACGCCATCATAAATCGGTGCTTGCAATGCGATAAGTTATTCGTTCAAAAGCCCCATAAATACATAATTTAGGAGAGAGAAATGCTAATTCAAAACCACCAAGTCGATTTAGAAACTCCCACAGGGACTATGCGCTGCTATGTGTATCGCCCCAAAGAAGATGCATCAATCGCAGACAAAAAATACCCTGCCATTTTGCTTTACTCTGAAATTTTTCAGCAGACAGCGCCGATTCGCCGCAGCGCACAAATTATGGCGGGGCATGGTTTTATTGTGGTAGTGCCCGAAGTTTTTCACGAGTTGAATCCAATCGGAACCGTATTAGGTTATGACGACGCCGGTCGCGATAAAGGCAATGCCGATAAGGTGAATAAATATCTAGAGGCTCACGATACTGATACACAAGCAATGATTGATTACGTTCAAACCCTACCCTACTACTCAGGCAAGACTGGCGCTATGGGGTTTTGCTTAGGCGGCGGCTTGGCTTATCGCGCGGCGATTAATCCTGCCATTTCAGCAACCAGTTGCTTCTATGCTACCGATATTCATTCGGGGCTAACTCCATCGCAAGCTGGTAATGACAGCCGCACTCGCACCAAAGAAATTAGCGGCGCAATACAAATGATTTGGGGAAAACAAGATCCGCACATTCCACCGGAAGGCCGTGCAATTGTTTATAAAGAATTAACTAACGCCAATATTAAATTTGAGTGGCATGAAGTGAATGGCGTGCACGCGTTTATGCGCGATGAAGGCGATAGATATGATGCGGAACTGCAATTGTGGGGCTACCAAACTGCACTTGGATTTTTTAGAAGTAATTTGTATTAAGTAAGTAAGCGCCGCCCCAACCACACCCTTGACGCTAGCGGCATAGTCAATTTCCTACAACACTTTCAGTTTTTGCCGACTGTTATTTGCCAGCCGGACATTTAAAATAAGCAACACAAGGACGTTAACCGAGGCAGGAGTTT
>SYDJ01000034.1 GCA_005801205.1 Gammaproteobacteria bacterium | reverse complement strand
TATTTAGGTATATGTAAGTAAACCTATTTAGGTATTTAATAGTACAGCCTGTTCAAATATCTTTAACAATACTCTCGGTGATCACCATGGATAACAATGAATTATTAAAGCCTCTTTATGAAATCTTAGTGCGAGCACAAGAATTGTTTCGCTTTGCGCAGGCAGAAGAGTGGGATGCAATGAATACTGCTGCTAGTAAATACCAGGAGCATGTTACCTTTTTAGATGATGATAGTTACATACAGGCAATTAATGATGCTCATTTAGTTGATGAGGCAAAAGCCATTATCGTAAGCATACAATGTGTGAATGATGATCTTGATAGTTACACCTTGTTGCAACGGGAAAAAGTTGCGTCAGAATTACGTCAGCTTAGTCAGTCTGATAAAGCGCTTGAGGCTTATGGCCGGTAATTTGACTAATTTTTATAGGTAATTGAATTCTTATAACAATCCGCAATACAAATTTCTAATATCTGCAATAAATGTTTTAAGTTTTTTATAAAAAACTCCTAAAGCAAGTGAAAAGTCGGGCGATAACCTTAACAGAAGTGCTGATAGCAATCTGTTCAGGCTTCATCAACCGACTTGCTACAGCAAAAGCTCTGTAGTCAGAAATCACCTTTAGGAGATTCATCATGGCATTAGTAATTAACACAAACACAGCATCCATGAATGCTCAACGTCAGTTGATGAGCTCAGGCAACGCGCTTGACCGTTCAACTGAGCGCTTGTCATCAGGCTTACGTGTAAACTCAGCAAAAGACGACGCCGCCGGTTTGGCAATTGCCAACCGTATGACATCGCAAGTACGTGGTCTCGATCAAGCGGTACGTAACGCGAACGACGGTGTGTCGCTCATTCAAACTGCTGAAGGTGCACTACAAGAATCAACCAACATTCTGCAACGTATGCGCGAACTAGCGGTACAGTCAGCGAACGGAATCTATTCAAACGGTGACCGTGCAACTCTGAACGCAGAAAGTAAACAACTTATCTCTGAATTAGATCGTATTGCTAAATCTACTTCATTCAACGGCCGTAATCTGCTCGATGGCACCTTGGGTAAAGTTGACCTGCAAGTAGGTGCAAACTCAAATCAAACCATCAGCTTTAAAGTACAAGCAATGGATGCTAAAACTCTGGGTATGGGTTCTACCAGTGTGGATGTATTGAGTTCTGAGTTTAATCTTACGGCTTTTTCGTCCGGCACCGGGTCTGACATAAAAGATGGTGACATATTGATCAACGGCCAATCTATTGGTACTTTCGATACAGGGACGGCTAAGGCTGATACCTTGAACGATTTGCTCGCGACTATTAATGATAATGTGAGCGGTGTTACAGCCTCTGCGATGACTCAATTAAAGGGCTCACAAGTAGGTAACGGCATTATCGATAATGATGCCGGTGAAGGTCTGAACATTACAATTGCAGCAACTAACGGCGGCACCCAAACTTATCAATTGCGTGAAAACACTACTAGCCTGACTGAGTTGGCTGAAGCCATTAACAAGGTTACGGGTGGTAATGTAAATGCAAGCATCGGTGAAGATGGCGTGTTGACTCTTTCTAACAATACGGGTGATACCATTACGGTTGCTGCTGCTGGTGGTCTTGATCTGCAAGATTCATTAGGCATGGTGAGCGGTACAGGTGATGGCTTGAGTCAACGTGGCCAATTAGTATTGACTTCTGATAATGATGAGCCGATTACTATTACTCGCGGTGCTACAGGTACGCTTTCTGATTTATCTAACCTAGGTTTCCGTGAATCGACTAAAGGCGGTGTTATTGAAGGAGCCGCTATTTCGGCTGGTACACTTGGCGCTGATTTAGCTTGGGGTGTAGGTGATGTTAAGGTTAATGGCGTTACTATCAGCAATAAAGATACAGATAGCTTAATCGGCAAGATAGACGCAATTAATAAGTCAACTAGCGAAACCGGTGTTACTGCGAACGCGTTCTCTACAGTAACTTTGGATTTCGATGGTGTTTCAATCGGCAGCTTGTTCGCAGCGGGCAGTTTGAATACTCTCAATATGAACGGTGTTGAGTTATCCCTGACTGGCGTAGCAAGTTTAGAGGATATCGTTACTGTGTTAAACGATAATGCCAATACCACTGGCGTTACTGCTAAGTTAAATGGTAATACCATCATATTGAAAAGTGATCAAGGCGCTATTACTTTCGTGGGTAACACAAGTGATTCGGTGTTTAATGCAACGACCGCTGACGGGGTTGGGTTTACTGGTGTAGATCTTGTTGAGTTTATGGCTGGTACATTAGGAGAAGTGGTAACTGCGGCAACCGCTGTCACTTCAACTGCGACTACAGTAGTTGAAGCAGGCATCAAGCTTACCAGCTCAAGCGGTAACCCTATTAGTGTTGAATTGGGGCTTAATGCATCAGCTGGTGAAATCGGTATTCTGCAAGCTAACGCAACTGCTGGTGGTGCAGCTGGTTCGTCAATCGCTTCGCTGAGTATTGCAACTCAAGCTGGCGCACAGAAAGCCATCTCCATTATCGATAATGCGCTTACTACGATTAACGATACTCGTGCAGGCTTGGGTGCGATTAACAACCGCTTGGATTTTACGGTATCTAACTTGTCCAGTATCTCTGAGAAAACAACAGCAGCTCGTTCACGTATTACCGATGCTGACTTTGCCTCAGAAACTGCCAGCTTAAGTCGTGCAACAGTGTTACAACAAGCAGCGACAGCCATGTTGGCGCAAGCGAACCAACGTCCTCAAAACGTGTTGTCACTCTTAAGATAAGGCAGTTAATGTTCACCAGAGGTTAGCCTCTGGTGAATTTTATACGAGGGCTAGATTATGAACGAGATCCCTAAAACAGTATCAGCGCCGACGCCCTTAAAGCCCGTGTCGGTTTCTGCCGTTGTTGCCGGTGTCAAGCAACAAAAAGGCGGCAATGATTTGCCGTCTGCCGTTGCAGCGGCAAAACCTGAGCCGGTCGATGTCAAAGAGTTGCAGCAGAATGTCCAAGCCGCCGTTGCGCAGATGAATGAATATATTCAATCCACTCAACGCGATTTACATTTCAGTTACGACAGTGCAGCGGGTGAAACAGTGGTGAAGGTGTTAGACAGAAATACGCAAGAAGTTATTCGTCAAATACCCGATGCCATCTTCTTGAAACTCGCGCACAGTAAGGATTCTGCTGGTAATTTCCATCTTTTTAGTGCGCATGCTTAAGGTTTTATTTAACCGTTAAATTGTTAGGTGTTATGAAAGGGGAGCAGTGAAAACTGCTCCCCTTTTTTATTTGTTTTTAATTGATTTTCTTTTCGATATTTTCTGCAATCTCACTTTTGATTATTTTTGGCACAGTCTGTGCAAAAAGTCATTTAGGCAAAGAAGTAACAAAATCCTGACGCATAGCATCAAGTAGTTTGCGGGGGGTTGCCACGAAGTTTTCAAGTTTCTTGCAGGCTTCATCAATGACTTGTCGCAGAGAGTTAAAAACTCTGAGCAGGAAAAATCTTTAGGAGATAAATCATGTCTTTAGTTATTAACACAAACGTTGCGTCTCTGAACTCTCAGCGTCAATTGATGAATTCCGGTGGCGCTTTAGATAAAGCAACTGAACGCTTATCCTCTGGCCTGCGTATTAACTCAGCAAAAGATGATGCGGCAGGTTTAGCAATTTCGAATCGCATGACTTCGCAAGTGCGTGGGCTTGATCAAGCTATACGAAATGCAAATGATGGTATTTCGTTAATTCAAACGGCTGAAGGTGCTTTGCAAGAAACCACAAACATATTGCAAAGAATGCGTGAGCTGGCGATTCAATCCGCGAACGGAATTTATAGTAATGCTGACCGCAAAACCTTGGATGCTGAAGTACAACAGTTAATCTCTGAGTTGGATCGCATTGCCGAGTCAACCTCGTTCAATGGTCAAAATCTATTAGATGGCACACTTGGAAAAGTAAAATTGCAAGTAGGTGCTGATGCCAACCAAACGATTGAACTGAAAGTGCAGGCGATGGATGCCAAAACTCTCGGCATGGGTTCTACAAGTGTAGATGTCCTGGGTGCTGAATTGAACTTGGCAGCCAGTGTATTTGCGGCCTCTTTAGGTACAGATATTAAAGACGGCGATGTGCTGATAAATGGTCAATCGATTGGCACCTTCGATACCGGTGCATCCGGTGCGGCCAACACATTGACTGATTTGGTGACCTCCATTAATGAAAAAGTGGGTGGCGTGACAGCATCCGTGCTTACACAGCTGCAAGCTTCTTCATTGGGTAACGGCGTTATCGATAATGACGCGGGTCAAGGTTTAGATATTACTGTCAGTGCGCTCAACGGCGGAACCCAGTCGTATGAGATTCGTCAAAATACCACCAATATGACCGAGCTTGTAGAGGTTATTAATCAAGTTACGGGCGGTGCTGTTGTAGCAAGTGTCAATGACAAAGGTGTCTTAACGCTCAGCAATAATACTGGCGACACTATTACAGTAGCTGCATCGGGCACTTTAGATTTACAAGCATCATTGGGTATGGATGCAGCGCTTGGTGATGGTTTGAGTCAGCGAGGTCAGCTGGTGTTAACCTCCAACGATGATCGTCCAATTAAAGTTAGCCGTGGTAATACGGGTACTTTGGTGGATCTAAACAACTTGGGCTTCCGTGAAAATCAAGTGGGTGGCGTTATTGAAGGGGCCAGTATTTCCACCGCCAATGCAGAAGTAGCATGGGGGGTTGGTGATATCACGATCAATGGCGTTGCTATCACTAATAAAAATACCGATAGCCTTATTGGCAAAATTAATGCCATTAACAAATCGACTGAAGAGACGGGTGTTACCGCTAATGCATTTGCAACAGTGACAATTGATACCAGCGGTATGAGTATTGCCACTGCATTTGCCGGTACAGCCAACATCATCGCGCTTAATGGCGTGGTGGTAGATTTAAGCGCGGTAACAACCGCTCAAGGCTTGGTTGATACCATTAACGAAGCTAGTAATACCACGGGTGTATTGGCATCCTTGCTTGGTAACAGAATCGTACTCGAGTCAGATCAAGGTGCTATTCGGTTTAATAACGGTACGGCTGATGGTGCCTTTGGCGTGCCAGATGATGGCTTCAGCGGTGCTACCTTTACGAAATTTATGGCATCGGGTGTTGAAGTTCCCACAGACGGTTCGGCGGCGGCGGGATTGCGAGTTGAGGCGGGCATTAAACTTACCAATGCCAACGGTAATCCGATCAGTTTTGATTTGGGCGTTAATGCCACGGCAGCTGAAATTGGTATGCTGGAAGCTAATGCTACTGCTGGTGGCTCTTTCGGTACTGCGATTGCGTCCATCAGTATCGATACTGCAGCGCGTGCACAAAAGGCAATTGGTGTTATTGATAATGCATTAACGACAATTAACGATGCTCGCTCGCAAATGGGTGCAATCAATAACCGCTTGGAGTTTACGATTAACAACTTGGCGAACGTGTCCGAGAAAACATCGTCAGCGCGTTCACGCATAACGGATGCCGATTTTGCCGCAGAAACGGCAGCCATGAGCCGAGCACAAGTATTGCAACAGGCCGCAACAGCCATGCTGGCGCAGTCTAATGCTCGACCCAAAGAGGTTCTATCACTCTTGCGTTAAGCGATTAGGTTCTAAAAAAACCGTTGATACTTTTGTTAAAAGCAGTTGATACTTTTGTTAAAAGCCGCTGATGCTCCCAGCGGTTTTTTCGTTTTTATATCCGCAGTGTAGCTCATGAATCGTGAACGCTTATTAGCGACTTGGTAATTATCAGCTAGTCTTAGAGGAAATCAGTATTAGAGAACGGTGTATGTCCGTAGTCTTACCTCCCTTTATTGTCTTGTTCATCAGAATTTTTATACTGGCTTGTGTATATGTTCTTGCCGGTCGCTTCGCCTTATTACTTGCAATTCCCCCTGGGTTTGCTACAGCTATTTTCCCCCCGCTGGGTATTTCTCTCGCCGCTGTTTTAATGTGGGGTAACCCACTGCTATTGGGTGTTTTTATTGGCTCTGTGTTGCTCAACACCAGTATGGCGATAAGTGGCGGCAGTGAGTTTAGTTTGGCTGTGCTTGTAATCGCATTTGAAATAGCGTTAGGTAGTTGTTTAGCAGCCTGGGTTGGCGCTACTCTGATAAAGAAATACATCGGTTTCCCCAATGCTCTTATGGATGAGTGGGGTATCTTTACTTTTTTTATGGTGGGCGGGCCTCTTGCCAGTATTGTTAGCGCAAGTGTTGGGGTGTTATCACTCTATCTCAATGGTGTTATATCGTCTTCGCAGTTTATCTACAGTTGGGTTACGTGGTGGACAGGGGATGCAATAGGCGTCTTGATTGCAGCACCGCTTGTTTTTATTCTGTTCGCACAGCCTCGGTCTTTATGGCGTAGTCGCTTAAAAACAGTTGGCATTCCACTTATCATAAGTTGCGTGTTGATGGTTGGTGTATTCATTAGTACAAGTAACAATGAACAACAAAAAATTGAACGTGAATTTCACGATAGCGCAAAAGAAATGTCAGACATTTTATTTTCTGATTTCACAAAAAATATTGATGCATTAAAACCCTTAAAAGGACTTTATCTCGCGTCAGATCATGTGGGAGCAGAGGACTTTCGTCTATTCACATCTGAAATATTAAATGGTGCTAATGGCCTTACCGCCTTGTCTTGGAATCAATATGTCCCCCATAAGCAGCGTAAATCTTACGAGGACGCGATGGCGAAAGAGGGGTTCAATGATTTTTATATCAACGAGCAAAATCAGTTAGGCCAAGTGATTCCTGCGTCAGAGCGTAAAAGCTATGTGGTTGTGACTTTTGTGGAGCCCTATACGGAAAACAAACAAGTTCATGGGTTTGATGTTTCATCAGAAGCCATACGCAATCAAGCACTATTGTTTGCCAATCAATCAGGTTCAGCTGCAATGACATCCCCCTTAAGGGTGTTGCAGGATAATAAAGCGAGCTTAAGTTATCTTGTTTTTATGCCTGTTTATCAAACACTGGATGTGCCTAAAACACTTGCTATGCGTGAAGAGTCTCTGCGTGGTTATGTAACTGCACTTGTCAAAATCAATAACCAAATTGATGCTATTCACGAAAAGTTTAAAAAATCAGATTTTTTAATACGCTTTGATGATGTGACCGATATATTGCATCCGGTTAATCTTTATGATGATGGCAATCCCTATTCTGCGAGGGCCAGTTTTGATTGGCGATTGCAAAAAAATATTGCAGGCCGTGAGCTAGAGCTGCAGATAACCCCTACAGAGGCATATCTTAATAGTCAACGAACAATGCAATCTTGGTTTGTGTTGGTAGGTGGGTTGCTCTTTTGTGGTTTCTTAGGTGGTTTTTTGTTGCTGGTAAGTGGACGTACAGATTATATAAGCTCTTTAGTTGAACAGCGAACACGCGAATTAGAATCTATTTTAGATGGCGCGGCTGAGGCCATTATCATCATTAACCACCGTGGCCATATTGAGCGAGCCAATCCGGCTGCTGGCTACTTGTTTAAAATGGATGAAGCTGAATTGATTGGACGAAACTCTGCATCTATTATTCCACTTTTGCATGAATTACTTTTTGCGCCTAAAGACGATTATACCAATGCCAGTGATAGATCTATTTGGCAATCACAAGAAACCATTGGTCTATGCGGCGATGACACAAAATTGCCAATTGAGATTGGGGTTAGTCGCGTAATCTTGCCTGATAGAGAGGTCTACACCTGTCTAATTCACGATATTACCTTAAGAAAAAAGGTTGATAGATTAAAAAGTGAATTTGTATCAACCGTTAGCCACGAGTTGCGCACGCCGCTTACATCTATTACCGGTGTGCTTGGCTTATTGGTGGGCGGTGCGGTGCCACATATCCCTGTTAAAGCCTTGGATTTGTTGGTTATCGCTAAAAATAACGCAGAACGCCTAGGGCGTTTAGTCAATGATATCTTGGATATAGAAAAGCTAGAGTTTGGTAAGTTGAATTTAGAGCTTGCTGTGTGTGATGTTAATGATTTAATGCGGAAAGCTATTGATCAAAATGCAGGTTATTCCATTAAATATGGTGTTCACTTGGCATTGGATAATTTAGCTATTGCGACACAAAAAATCACAATTTTGGTTGATGCAGATAGATTTTTGCAAGTGATGTCTAATTTGATCTCTAATGCTATTAAATTTTCCCACATGGATGGCATAGTTACTTTGTCTGCCAGTGTTAGCGGTGACTTAATAGTTTTTTATGTGGAAGACTGTGGTACGGGAATTCCAGAAGAGTTTCGTAAAAAAATATTCCAAAAATTTGCGCAAGCAGATAGTTCAGATACACGCAAGCGCGATGGTAGTGGTCTAGGATTGAGTATCTCACGCGTTATTGTGGAGCGTATGGGCGGCGAGATAGATTACCGAACAGAGATTAACAAAGGCTCTGTGTTTTTCTTTTCAATTCCTATTGAAAAATCAGAGCCCCTATAATTTAAAGCGTTTTTTGATTTTTGATAATATGGTTCACTAACTCTTCATATTTTTCGTCAAAGTGGTGATCGCCACTCATGCTAATAGCCTTAACTCCTAGGGCTTCAGCCGGTAAACAATTTGCAGCTGTGTCGGCTACGCCATAAATGCAAATACTCTTTGCCCATTTCATTTTTTCAACTTCGGGTAGTAAGGGTAGGCGATCTGGATTTTTGTCGGCATTCATCCAGCTAGATAAACGAAACTCAAACGCAGCAGTTTTACCCATTCCTAATAGTGCGATGAGAGAAATTTTTTGTTGCGTTTCTGCAGATAGGTTGTTAGCAACAAAAGGCAATACATCTGCACCGAAAGAGTAGCCAATTAAAATAACCTGTTTTTTATTCCATTTCTCCAAGTACTGTGTAATAACGCGTTCAATATCTTGGCTTGTCGTTAGCGGTGTTCGTGCCTTCCAAAAATAGCTAAGTGAATCAAAGCCCACAACGGGAATGCCTTGAGCAGCCAGTATCTTTGCAAGTTCTTTATCAATTTCTGCCCAACCGCCATCGCCGGTTAAAAGGATGGCCATGGTTGGCGTGATGTCAGTTTTATCTTGAGTCACATTAACTTCAATTAAGGGTAGGTCGCTATCACTGGCGTCAGATGAAATTTGATCGGCAAGGCGAGGATCCAGCCATTGTAATATTTGAATGGCTTCTGAAAGAGGAGTTTGATCTTCCTCTTTTGCGATAGTGAATTTTGCATTGCTGATACTATTGGCAAATTCACCAGTACTTGAGTTGGTAAGTAAGTTTTTATTTTGAAAAACATAAAAGCTGGTTGGTAAGCGATTTAAACTCTTAAACTCTAACAGAGACTCACTTGCTTTCGCGGCAAATTTTGCCTGATTGCAGAGTGGTGTATGAGTGTTGAGTTTTGTTGTGAAATTAATCCCAACCGTGGCATGAAACGTATTTTTCTCCGCTTGTGCGAGCACTGCATATAAAGATGCGGCGCCATTTTCAATTCCTACCACAATAGGCAAGTTTTCATGGCTCAACGAATATTGCCTATTAAGCTGTAGGCTTAGATCGGTCAGTTTTTTGGCTAAATTCAAGCAATGGCTGTTGTCGTTACTATTGGCTGCAGAGTTCAGCAGTTCTTGGTTGTCGATGATAGCCACATAATAACTCAGTTCCGCAAACTGCTTCGCGTAACTAGTTGCAGTTGTATTGTTGTCGGCGATCATTAGTAAAAGGCCTTTTTCAGCATTCTTACTGTGTATTACATGGATTTTTTGTTGATTGGTAAGGGTAATAATATTATCAATAATGGCATTGCTTTCTGGTTGTGCATTTTCTCTGGAAGCTATAAAAGCAAAGCTTGCGAGTATGATGCCTGCCAGAAAACCAATAATTGTGAACTTATATTTTAACAATGAATACATATGTTGATTTGCCCTAAAAATTAACAGGAAATATGACTATTTTGAGAATATACCTTTTACACCACCGGATATGAGTGTGGTGGCGGCCAGTAATGCAGCAGCAGTTTGCAAGCCAGGTGGAGCAGCTAAGTAAACTGGCTCCCAGGTTGGGTTGAACTTATCTTTGTAAAAATAAACGCCTTCAAAATTATAAAAATCACCTGCATTACGAAAAATAGTATTACCAATTTTATGCCATAAGGGGGCTAGATCGTGATTCTCTAAGCCGGAGAGTGGTGCCATGCCCAAGCAAAAATAGGTAAAGCCTTGTTCTTTTGCCCAAAGCGCAAGGCTAATATTGAGGTATTCCATAATACCGTTGGGTGTGCCGGGTAAATAGCGCATCAGGTCTATAGAAACTTGTCGCCGATTATTGAGCGCCCACAGATTGCAGAAAGCATAAATTTCTCCGTCTTTTTTAACAACAGCCAACTCGCAGTGCTTAAGGTATTCCTCATTAAAAAATCCTAATGAAAAGCGCTTTTCTTTAGCATTTTTTTCTTTAAGCCATGCATCAGAAATACGCTTTAAGTTGGGCAGTATGGTTTCAACTTGATGCGCATAAACTATTTCAAAGCTGAAGCCTTCACGTTGATATTTATTAATCGCGCTGCGAAAGTTCTGTCGTTTTTTCCCCTCAAGCCCAAAATCTTCTAGTGGTATTAATGCTTGCTGGCCTAGCTTGATTAGACTTAAACCTAGGTCTAAATAAAGTGGGATACTTTTAATGCCAATTTCATAAAATGCAATTTGTGCGGCTACTTTGTCGGCTGACTCACGGAAGCGCCAAACCAGTTCTTCAAATTCACTGGGGTCGCCAACGGGGTCACCCATAGCAATCCAGAATTTATGAGTGACGCCAAACATTAAAAAGCTTTTTTGAGTTTTGCTCCACAAAATGTATTTGTCGCCTGTAAGCACCAAATGGTGATCGGTGGTGTTGGAGTCGTGAACAATGATTGTAGCTATATCTAACTCTTCTTTGGTGGGGAGGGTAAGATTGGTAGTTGTTTTGCTCAAGAGGCGATAGATAAGCACACCGCCACACACTACCGAAATAACGAAAAGTGAGCGTAAAAAGCGAGATGCATCACCTGTTCTATCCAGTGAAAATTGCCACCAAAGGTCATTGGAATAGGCGACATCTTTATATGAAAAAAATCCCAGCCATGTTGAAAGGCCAATAATGGTCGCACCTATCAATAACTGTGAAAAGGGTATTTCTAATTTAATAAGTGCAGATTTTCGATAAAAGTGTTTGCGTGCCGGAATAAATGCAATCAGCATGATGCCTAAAATAGTTGCCTCTTCAAAATCCCAACCCTTCGTCAGTGAAGCGACTATGCCAACTGACAATAAAATAATTGTTGCGTAATAGGCTGAGTCGAGCTTGATGTTGACCGCGCGCGATAAAAAAATCATCCCTAGCCCTACCAAACTGTTAATGAGATGAGAAAACTCAATTAAAGGTAGCGGCATAAAAAACTGTAGCCAATCCAATCGTTCTTGAATGCCGGGTGTTGCCCCTGAGACCAATAAGATACAGCCACCTAAAAGCAGCAAAACCGAAAAAATCTTAGGTGCTGCTAAATAGATAAGCTTAAATACGTAGTGAAGTTTTAAGGTGTACACAAAGCGATGACTTTTTGTTTCATAGCCCGCTATTAATACACCTGCCAATATGAGCGGAACAATGTAGTACACGATGCGATAAATAATGAGCGCCGAAAGCAATTGTTCAGGTGGAAAGCGGCTGCCAGCTAAAAGCATAAAGCTACTTTCAAACACCCCTATGCCACCTGGCACTTGGCTGATTAAGCCAAATAATTGTGCAATGACATAATAAATTAAAAATTCGCTGAAGCTAATATCCGTAAAATTTAACAGGGGGATGTAAAGCACTATAGAAGCGATGGCGAGGTCAATTGCACCAACAGAGATTTGCTGAAAAGCTAAAGATGGCGTTGGTGGGTAGAGTGTTATTTTACCAAGCGTAAATTGCTTTTTACTGAAAAAAGTTAGTGCTACCCAAGCGGCTATAGAGCCGCTACCAATAATAATCCATACGCGAACTGTATTGATTGCTGCCTCTGACTCTAGAGGGCTTGAGTTATATTCAATGAGGCTGGCAATTATCAATAAGGTGAATGCACTTAAAAAATAGCTGAGTGTGCCGAAAACCGTAATCTTTGCGATGGCGCTATTGCTAAGCCCCCATTCTTTGTAAAACCGGTAGCGAATGGCACCTCCAGTAATGGGCGATGCGCCAACATTGTGACTAATGGCGTTACTTAAAAAAGAGCCTAATAAAATAAATCGATAGGGCAGTTTTTCTTTGGTGTAACGAATAGCAATCCATTCACATAAGCTTAGGGTGACATAACCAAACACACTCATAAAGAACATGGCGTGCAAGGTTTCTTTAGGCGTTGCTAGCAGATCAACCCAGAGGTTGCCCCATCCATAATTTGCAATTTGATGATGTACCACATAAGCGGCCATACAAAATAAGATGATACTAATCAGTGGGATAAGTTTTTGTAGTGCTTGAGTATTTAGCTGCATGTTTAATCTGGCGCAATAATGAGCGAATGAAATAGGGCAGAGGGCGCGAATAATACCACTATGAAGTTAGCAATGATGTTTTCACGCGATGCGTTGCTTAAATTATTCTTCGCCTTGAAGGCTTATCTAAATTGGTGTGCTCTATGCATAGAGAACTCTATAGATCTTAGCGGGTTATAAATTGAGTTAATTCAATGCCAAACAACGCTTTTTAGCGGCAAATTTTGTCTAGAGTGCCATATTGGCGGCAGAATTTTACCGTTGGTCGTAAAGTTCAGTTCGTACTTTAAATAAAGGGCTGAATAGACATGTTTAGGCTAAAGTTTATTCAACTATTGCCGCTAACCAGATAGCGAAATTGTTTTTTTGGAGGCGATTGCCATGGCAACTGTATCAAGTACCGGTACAACTAATACGAGCACTGGCTCATCTATCATCAGTGCCTTGGGCTCTGGGTCTGGTATTAATACTTCAGCGTTGGTTGGTCAGTTAGTTGAGGTTAACAAGGCTCCTCAGTTGGGTCGTTTAACTACGCGTCAAACCTTACTTGAAACTCAAATTTCTGATTTTGGCCTGTTGCGTAGTGCATTCTCAACCTTAGAAACTGCAGCCTCAGTATTAGGTAATGCCGATACTTTTAATGCAAAATCCGCTTCTATTCCAACTACCACACTTCTTGGTATTACCAAATTAGATGCTAAGGCATCCGTGGGTGATTACAGTATTACCGTAGAACAAATCGCTCAGGCGCAGTCAGTGAGCACAAGTAATTTTAGTTCACAGACAACGGCAATCGGCAAAGGCACCCTGACAATTCGCTTTGGCAGCTGGAACGCGGGAGTAGATACCTTTACGGTAGACAGCGCAAAAACTGGCGGCACCATCACCATTGATGACAGTAACAATTCGCTTACAGGCTTGCGCGATACGATTAACAAGTCCAGCCTAGGTGTTAAGGCAGCTATCGTGAGCGAAGGCGGGTACTACAAGTTATTGGTGACTGGGCCATCAGGGGCATCTAGTGAGGTAGAAATTACTGCCGTGGAAACTGTGGGTGCCGAAGGTTTAGCCAGTTTCAACTTTAACCAAACTACGCGTAACCTTACTCAGCAACAAGAGGGTAAGGATGCACTATTGCACGTTAATGGTATGTCACTCAGCCGTTCTACCAATCATTTAACTGATGTGATTGATGGGATGGAGTTTGATTTGTTTAATAAATCTACGACTGAGACGGTCAGCATAGGTATCAGTGAAGATAAAAGTATCGCCGAAAAAAATATTCGCGATTTTGTAGCGGCATACAACACTTTCTTAACTGCCAGTGAAAAATTGGTGGGGTTTGATAAAGAGAAGAATGCCTACGGAAGCCTGCGTCAAGATCCATTAGCTAAAAATTTAGTGCAGCAAGTTCGCTCGCAGCTCAGCGCTACAATGACAGGCCTAACGGGTAGTTTCACCTCGTTGTCTGATATTGGTGTTGGCACGCAATTGGATGGCACCCTAAAAATTAATGATACGACCGATGCGACTAGTTTCCGCTCTGCTATTGATAAAAACTTCGCAGCAGTTCGCGATCTATTTATTCCAACTAAAACCTCGACTAATGCGCAAATCACAGTAACCAAGCACACGGATAGCAGTGTGGCGGGTAGTTATGAAGTGAACATTACCCAGCAACCGAAAAAAGGTAGTTTGACTTCAGCTGTTATGGTTGCCACATTCCCGCTGGATACTACGGGTAAAACCTATAGTTTCACTGCTGGCGTGGACGGTATTGATACTGCCTCGATTACTTTACCGACAAAAACTTATGCGTCAGGGGCTGCCTTGGCTGCTGATTTACAGTCATTAATTAATGCTGATGCAAATATTACGGCCGCTAAAGTCAGTGTGAATGTTCTTTTCAATTCCACCACGAAAAAACTTGAATTCACATCAACTGCTTATGGTAGCGGCAGTAAGGTGTCGTTCAGTGCGGTGAGCACTGATATGGCTGATATTGGAATCAGCGTAGGCAGCGGCACCTCAGGTAATGATGTAGGCGGTACTGTAGGAGGTGTTGCTGCATTTGGCTACGGAAATGTACTGTTGCCTGCTTTGGGTAGTAAGGCAGAGGGATTGAATATGACGGTAGAGCCGGGCGCAACGTCTGGAACCATTACTTTTTCACGTGGTTTTGGGGGATCTTTTACCCGCTTGATTAATGACTTCTTAAAAAGTAACGGTATGATCAAAACCCGTGAAGCGTCTATTACTAAAGATGTGGATAAGGTAAAAAAAGATCAGGTTGCGCTGGACAGGCGCAGTGAAGCTTATCGTTTACGTCTGCAATCGCAATTTAGTGCGATGGAGTCCATTGTCCGCAGCTTAAAATCGACTGGTACCTTCTTAACAGGAGCGTTTAAAGCGCTGTCTGGCAATAATAACCAATAGTATTCTTGTGTTGCTGTGTCTTGTGAATTGTTTTTTTAGAATTGATTACTGGCTGCTTGGCGTATTGTTTGCTATATAACTATTAATACATAACTGCGTCAAAAAGTGGTCACTTCATGTCTAAAGTTATAGCGTTAATTCCAGCTCGTGGTGGTTCCAAGGGTATTAAGCAGAAGAACCTGGCACCGCTGTTGGGTAGACCGCTTATCGACTACAGTATTGCGGCAGCGCGCTCGTCGGGAGTTATCGACAATATATATGTATCGTCGGATGATGAACTTATACTATCTGTTGCGCTTTCTCTGGGAGCAAAAACCATCAAGCGCAACCCCGCATTGGCTTTAGACGAATCTCCTACAGATCCTCTCATTGCAGAGTTTATTGCTCACGAAAATTTATCTGCAAGCGATATCATTGTGTTGTTACAGCCTACTTCGCCGCTTCGAATGCCACATCATATTATTGATTCCCTTCAACGTTTTCGTGCTCATCCCTCCTGTCGTAGCTTGATTAGTGTTTATGAAGTTAATAATAAATATTTGAAAGCGTACATCGCGGGCGGAGAATTTTTAACTCCTCTTGCGGGTGAAAATACATCCTACAGCCGTCGTCAAGATTTACCCAGTGTAGTTATGCCAAATGGCGCACTTTATATTTTTACCGTGGCAGAATTTTTGCGTGAGGAAAAAATTCCGCGCAGCCAAATTATTTCTTATGTCATGTCTGAAGCTGACAGTTTGGATATAGATACTCCCAGTGATTTAGCCGCTGCAGAGCGGGCGTTACAGCAAAGGCAGGTTTCTAATGAATAAAAATGTTATCAGCATAGGTGGTCGTTTAGTTGGGCCAGATTACCCCCCCTTGGTTATTGCCGAAATTGGTATTAACCATAATGGTTCGCTAATTATCGCCAAAGAAATGGTAGATGCTGCAGTTTCGGCTGGGGCAGAAGTAATAAAGCACCAGACGCATATTGTTGACGATGAAATGGCGGGCGAAGCAAAACGCATTAAACCAGGCAATTCTGATAAGGCGATCTATAACATTATGGAAGAGTGCGCGCTTAACGAAAGCGATGAAATTGCGCTAAAAGATTATGTGGAATCTAAAGGCGCAATTTTTATTAGTACGCCTTTCTCGCGTGCCGCAGTAGAGCGATTGGAGCGGATGAATGTATCTGCTTATAAAATTGGTTCAGGTGAATGTAATAATTATCCTTTGATTAAGCATATCGCTAAAAAAGGAAAGCCGATTATTCTGAGCACAGGTATGAATACTATTGAGAGTATTCGTAAAGCGGTGGCCATTTTTCGCGAGTATAAAATTCCTTATGCCTTAATGCATTGTACCAATATTTATCCCACGCCTCCGGAGTTGGTGCGCTTGGAAGCTGTGCGTGAACTGCAAGCGGAGTTTCCAGATGCGGTTGTAGGTCTTTCAGATCACACTATTGGCAATTTTGCGTGTTTGGGCGCTGTGGCGCTGGGAGCGGATGTTCTCGAGCGTCATTTCACGGATTCTATGAGTCGTGAGGGGCCAGATATTGTGTGCTCAATGGATCCGCAAGCAATGCGTGAGTTAATTCAAGGTTCAGCGGTTTTGCATAAAGCACGCGGTGGCCGTAAAGGTATCGTCAAAGAAGAGCAGCCCACTATTAATTTTGCTTATGCGACTGTGGTGACAATTAACCCTGTTAAAAAAGGTGAGCTTTTTACTGAAGACAATATTTGGGTAAAACGCCCTGGTACAGGTGAAATTCTTGCGGAGTTTTATGATGATGTGATCGGCAAAGTAGCTGCTCAGGATATCCCCGCTGATCAATTGCTGGCCTACGCCGATGTTGAAGGTTTAGCTCATGCGTAAACGAATAGTGTTTTTATCGGGCACTCGCGCCGACTTCGGAAAGATTAGATCATTGCTCGATATACTACAAAATACTGCTGAGTTTGAAGTGCATATTTTTGTGACTGGCATGCACATGCTGCGCAAATATGGCTATACCTGTCGCGAAATTGAGCGCCGTGGCTATAAAAATATTTATCAATACATCAATCAAAATTATAGCGACACCATGGATTCCGTTTTAGGTAAAACTATTGCTGGCTTATCTGATTACATTAAAGAAATTCAACCGGATATGTTAGTGGTTCATGGCGATAGAGTAGAGGCCCTTGCGGGTGCTATTGTGGGGGCCCTCAACAATATTCTGGTTTCTCATATCGAGGGTGGCGAAATTTCTGGCACGATTGATGATCTTATTCGTCACTCTGTGAGTAAATTATCCCATTTGCATTTTGTGACCAATGAGCGTGCAAAACAGCGCTTGATTCAGCTAGGGGAAGTTGCCAAAAATATTTACCCAATAGGTTCGCCTGATGTAGATTCTCTCTTTTCGCCCGATCTACCCACTCTAGAAGAGGTTAAAAGCTGGTACGGCATTCCCTTTGAGGATTATGCGATTATGCTTTATCACCCAGTGACAACGGAACTTGAGGATGTCGAGCGGCAAATTCACGAATTGGTGAATTCGGTGATTAATTCCGGTAAAAATTACGTAGTGATATATCCCAATAACGATAGTGGCAGTGAAAGAATTATCAATGAGTACGACCGTATAGAAAAAAATACTCTTAACTTTAAAGTTTATCCTTCAATGCGCTTTGATTATTTCTTAACATTACTTAAGTATGCTGAATTTATTATTGGCAATTCAAGCTCCGCGCTTATGGAAGCTCCCTATTATGGCGTGCCTGCTATCAACATAGGCACTCGTCAATCTAATCGCGCTAATTTGCCCAGTGTTGTCAATTGTCACTCAACGTTTGTATCTATAACAGAAGCTATAGCTGCAGTCAGCGATTTAACGCCAGAGCCGGTACAACATTTTGGTGAAGGTGATAGTAGTAAAAAATTCTTTGCCATACTTCAGCATGAGCCGTTATGGGAAACCAATAAACAAAAAACTTTTGTGGATATGTGAATCGGATGAAAGTACTGCATGTCGCCAGCTTCACCGGCAATATTGGCGATAATGCCAATCATATAGGTATGCGCTCTAGGCTTGAGGCCGCGCTTGCAACCAAGCCAGTTTATACCGAGTTAGAAATTCGTTATTGCTATCGTATCTATACGGGCGAAAATCGTTGGGCATTTGATGATGGGTTTGTACAACTGGCCAATGAACATGACTTAATTATTATTGGTGGTGGTAATTTTTTTGAGCCTTGGTTAGACGAGTCTGCTAATGCAACTACGATTAATATTACCAATGATCGCCTGCAAAAGATTACCAAGCCGCTTGTGTTTTTTGGTGTCGGTTTTGATATTCATAAAGGTTGTACCGCAAGCAATCTGGAAAAGTTTTCAGGCTTTCTAACACAGTGTATTTCTCAGCCCAACATCTTAATTTCTTTCAGAAATGATGGTTCGCTTAAAAATCTCAAGCTCGCTTATCCAAATCGTGAGGATTTGCATAATGGTGTGCAAGTAGTTCCTGATGGTGGATTTTCGTATTTTACAAATGAGAGTGATGCTGCTTATTTGCCAGCTGCTCGCTTTTGGGGAATCAATATCGCTTCAGATATGGAGGCATTAAGATTTCCTGAAGGTGTTGCAGGCTACATTAGCTGGAAGGAGTTTTTAACCTCTTATGCGTGCTTTTTAGAAGATGCGCTGATCAATAATCCTGATTTAACAATTATATTATTCCCTCACATTTTTAAAGATGTGTTATCGGTGGGGGAGTTTATGACCTATTTAGATGATCGCTTATGCCGCGATCGCGTCGTTGTTGCACCTTTTGCATGTGGCTGGCAGGCTTGTGACCATATTTTTTCGCTCTACAAAAAGTGTGAGTTAGTGATGGGGATGCGTTTTCATACGAATGTGTGTGCCATCGCGTTGGATGTTCCTGCAATTCCACTGATTAGCTATCCAAAATTGCATGATTTATACGAAGAGTTAGAGTTACTAGAGCGGGCGGTTTATGCCAATCGCGAAGGTTTTTCGGCCGAGTTAAAGTCGGTGGTAACCAAGCTTCTCGTTGATACAACTAGGGTTAAATTTGAGAATGAACTTGTACGGAACCGTTTGAATACAGCTTCAGCTCTCTTCTTTGATAAGCTTAAAAAGCTATTCTGATTTTTTAAATATGTTTGTTAGCAAGGCCCGCTATATAGATTAGCGGGCTCGGGCGCGGCTGATTAGTGCTTTAGTTTCTGAGAAAGATTTCTGCTGCGCTTATCCTTCTCTAGCAGGCTGGATTTCATTTTCTGGATCGCTTGTTTTAAAAATTTCTGATAGTAATCTAAGCCGGCGTTAAAAATTTCGACCCCTTCCTCTTGTGAACTCCCATTGTATAGCGATTTTGCCAAGACAAAATTAAACGAATGAATACTCCCCTTCAAAATAGAGTAGGCATACTGGGTTTTACTATTTACCCCAGTGAGCAGTGCAATTTTATGCTGGCTACTGAGCATTTTGAATGCATCAGTACGGTTCTTCGCTTTACGAGTAAAGAGCTTTGCCATTTCTTCACAGAGCTTAATGGCTGGTTTAAAGTGTTTAGCAATTTCCTCGTTTGACGAAATTTTTCTTAATCCATCATTGTTAAAATATTCTAAAAACAAGGTTTTGCAAAACTGACCTTTCTGAATATTGTTACTTGCGCCTAGCGTTATATCCTGAATGTGCATAGGCGTGGTGCCACGAATAAATACGCCATTGCTGGTGTTGTAGCAGTTAACTTGTGGGTTTTGTTTTAAAAGCGATTCAACTGACAGCCGCGCATGTGCGTAGACCGCAGTAGACGTAATCTCATTGCCAAAGTTGCCGGGTAACTTTTTGTTACCAGATGCTTCTGCTTTATAAAGATTCAAGCTCTCTTGGTGTTCATCTTTGATATCGTAATGTTTACTTAGAGACGAGTGATGTTGACCATCGCTAGCAAAACCTAGGTCTAAACCGGCAATATAAATCTCGGTAAAGCCTAGTGCGGCCGCAAATGCCATGCCGGTATTACCTACTGTTGGATTAGAAAGCGATAAATTTACCAGAAATTCATTTTCACCTATGTACTGACATAAAAAATGTGTTCCAAGATCATTACTTTTCATGCCCATGCCGCGCGTTTTGAACAGATCAAAAGTGTCGGGGTGAACGGTGTTTAGTCCCAGGCAAATAATGCTTTCGCGGAATTCGGGGGTAGTTGATGTTTCAATCCATTCAACTACGGGGCGAGTTCTTTCCATCTCAACATGAAAGTCAGGTTTTATTCCTGCCTTGCTCAGGGATCCCAAAGCCGTGCCACATGAAAAAATAATGATTTCATGTTGGTGCTCGCGTAAAAACTCAATCGCAGAGTCTAGTGATGGACCGTTTGCGACAACAAATGCTGGAAGGGTTATTGATTTTTTATTGAGCAGTATGTGATCACGTAAAATGGGGATTTCATGGCGATAGTTTGCTACTGAGTGAGACAGGCTGACTTGTTCATCGTCAAAATAACCCATTGCACCAATCATGGTTGGGAGTTTTTCAAAAAATATAGAAGTAGCTTCTTTCATTTCTGGGCTACTTAAATGATCGAATATATAGGGTTTTACGGCATTAAATAATCCGATTTGATTTAGGTAGCGGCGAATGAGTTCAAAGCTCCCATTAGCATTTTGTCCTAGAACTAAATTTAATGTACTGTAGTCCCGATCAAAGTAGTCATAGAGTTTATGCCAATCAATAGTGTGCAGTGAGGCGTAAAAATTATCTTCATGTGGCTCAATAATGCACATATGCTGCACTTTGGTTTTTTCTAATAGCATGGGAATGTGATAGCCAATACCTACACCGTGCACTAGTACAAATTGGGTAGTTTCTTCAAGTATGGTTGCTCGGTCTTTTTTTTCTGTACCGTTCATGTAATCAATGAGCGGGTTCATATGGTGGATATGCGCATCATTTTCTGGATCAATAGCTTTGGTAGTGCGTGCACTAATGCGGTAAGACGTGGGTAAATCTTTATACTTGTCGATGTATTCTTGGCAAAAAACAAAGGGATCTTTGTTGTATACCGGAAGCTTGCTACCTCCCATGTTGTAAAGATTTATATAGCCCTCTTCAGTAAATACCAGCTGCAATTCTTTGGGTGTGTAGTCTCTATATCGTTCGTAAATTGTGGGTTCTGCCTGTTGGAAAAACGCCATGTTCTTTCGAAACATCAGATCTAGCTCTATATTTTTTTGAGTCAATTCTGCTTTTCTCAGCAGCTGTTGCATAGTGTCCATAGAAAGCAAGCCTCATGTATGTAATGTCTAGCGTCATTTTATTGTCGATGACTGTATGTTTCTGCTTATCAGCAGCATTTATGCCAGAAGTATAGTTACAATTAAGGAATAAGCTATTTCAGTTATAGATGCATTGTGTTTTTAGGGGGCGTTTGAAGTCGTACTTGCTAATGTCAGGTGCTAAAAAATACAACCATAAAAAAACCC
>SYDJ01000033.1 GCA_005801205.1 Gammaproteobacteria bacterium | reverse complement strand
TGTTATTAAAACATAGCAATTCTTAATTTCCAGAGGATACCAGTATGCATCCTTCGGTAATTTACGAAGCAAAGAATCAGCCTTTTCTTTCATCTCAATACGGTTTTTATATTCATCCATTCCAAGTATTTTGCAAGCAGGACTGGCAAATGAATGAGCACTAACCCCGAAAAGACTAATCAAAAATAATACAGTACTCACGTACATTAACTTTATTGCCATAAATGCCAGTTACTTTAGGGCTCGCACCGAATCGTAAAGAACCAGATCAACAAAAAACTCATTTATATGCCCATCATTACTAAGATTCTTGTTGTTTACAAAAAACACATATTGTTGCTGTTTAAATACTAATTCATATTTATTTTTATACGGCATTTCCTCATCTCCTTGAAAAGAGCTTACGGCAAAAAAACAATCCGTTTTATTACTGTTAAGATCTAAACTAGTAATTACACTTTCCATTTCTTTTCGGCCGGAATGAATGTCCTTAGCCAAAACATCTGATTTTCTTAACAATTCAGAGCGTTCACTTTTATCAATACATCTGCTGTGAGCCAAACGAGTAAACTTCAATACCCGATTTTTAGCATCTCCCTTCAACACAGAATCAACCTTAAATGAACCAGCCAAATACACCATGCCTTTTTTACTTTTACTTGTAACAGTAAAATCAAATTTCCCAATATATACATTATCGTAACTAGCAAAGGACTGTTCATACGCCAGGACTGGACTATATTCACGCTGAAGAAAATTTTTGTCATAAAAACCGGCATTCAATTCAGCACTAGAAAAAGTGGAGAGACCAGATAAAAATATAATTTTAAGGATTTTAGTAAAAAAACTTAAGGGACGCATGTATTCTCCATTTGAGATAGAAAGATTATAAGCGAAAAATAATTAATGCCACTCCCAAGTCATTGAGCTCAGAGGCCACACGCCGGATACTTAGATGCTGTCTCAACCTCAACAGGCTTACCAGAAATAGGATCACAATATGCGCCCCATATTTTTTCAGCACAAAAATCCGGACTATGACTGGAAGATCTAGCTCGCATCGAAACATATTCTTCATCTAGATCAGCAAGCAAAGCGTCTTTACTGGAATCACATTCTGAACTTGTTTCATACTGCATGCTTCCGATCAGGGCAATATACTTATTTAGGACATCGAGTTTCAATTTTGAGTGTAACAACTCGTGTTTTGTCGTTCGAGCAATATTATCCGGCAGTCTTGGAACGGGCCCAGGGCACCGATGATCATTCAGCATTGTGGTAACGAGCACCTTCCAATTGGCTACTATCTCCCCCTCCACTCTAAACACCTCTTTTCCGTTCTTACATACAGCTCGACAAGTTAGCGAGGCCGAATATGTAGATGTTGTTGAATCCGGATCATTGTTTCTACCGAATCTAGCCCCGTCCTCGATCAATGGAAGCGTAACCAACGGTGCTTGTGCCTGAGATAGATTTACAGCTGGCTCATCTATCTTGTTAGTCAAACTACCATCACTATCGCACTGCTTGCACGCTTTATCCTCGTCCTTAATGTCAGTAATATCCACATCTTTAACGACACCGTTTTCACATCTCGGCTTTTTACAATCACCTAGTGTTTCATCAGGCTTGAAATCCGTATCACTCACCTCTTTGCTTAAATTAACCGTACTACCATCACACCCCGGCTTTTTACAATCACCATATAAAATATCAAACTTGGGGGCATCCGCAGTGTTATCTTTAGTCGCACCACTACAAAGCGCCGTTTTACAATCGCCTTCAACCTGTTTATCTTTTTCTTGATTACCTTGAAGCGGATCATAAACGCAAGCTGTGCCATCATTAGGACATCTATAGCAAGTAGGACACTGCGCCGCCGTACCAGAACCCGTTGGCTGCGAACCACAATGCCAACCGGCTTTTACAACACCGACGCCCGGATTTGAGCGAATTACACTGCCATCTTCACTGACACTCCCCAAACCAATCGACACAAACTCTTCTAGATCATGATCGTAGGAATACATCTCCACTTGAGCGCCAGGGGCATGGCCATCCACATTGGGAAGAGTGAGCCTCGCAGGTGCATCAAAACGTGTGCCCGTTGGTTGAATAGTGACGATAAATTGCGGCTGCATACCGTTCGGTGGTGCCATAGGTACGGCTGATGCGTTCACCGCTGTAACGGAGACGTACCCCTCACGCGAGCCATCTGGAAAGGTGACTGAGTTTTTTGCAATTTCCAATTTGAAACCGGGGTATTTTGCGAGGGTAAGTGCAACATCCTCTTTGCCTGCGTACACCGCTTCTTTGGTATTGAGCTTAACCATGTAGATGGGTGCGGCAAGTGGATTGTCAGCGCCTGCAATAGTGACCAGCTGGTAGCTCAGATTGGGGAACTCACCTGCCACGCTGGCGGTTGATCCATCTGCAATTAAATGAATAGGCCCTACGGGTGCGGAGGTAAGGACAAACCGCCCTTGAGCATCACTTTGTGCTTTGCGGGTTGTGCCTTCAATGTGCAAGGTAACGCCTGGAATCGGCTTGTCTTGATTATCTAACACCACACCGGTAACACGGGTATTGCCAGGGTCTGAGGTTTTAAACCCACTGGCAGAAAAACCGGCAACAATGGTTTGACCCTGAGGGGCATCTATTAGCGTGGCGCGCACATGCTGTGCATCCAGTCCGGTTAAATCGCCAAGAAAGTAGCGCGCGGTAGCGCGGCCATCACTATCGGTGACCACCTCAATACTCGCTTGCTTAGCCTCAAAGCTGCCACCGCCGGTAATAGTTTCATAACGTACCCGCGCACCTTTAACCACATTGGCACCTTCATCCGTTACAACCGTCACCAGCGGTGCAGGCAGTACTTGCCCCACAACACCGCGCTGATTGTTACCCGAGTTAATGCTGAGCTTATTGCCGATTTTGGTGGTGGCGGAGGCACTAAAAATGACCTCTCCTTCATAGCCTACAGCCACTGCACGGACTTTATTGTTTTCGGTACCCGTGTGTAATCCCAGCTTGAAGGTGGTGCTGGCCTCACCTTGAGCATTTGTGGTGGCGACAACCGCGCGGCCTTCATTTGCTGTGCCTATGGCAACTTCGCCCGAATCCTGCGAGACACGGAAGATCACCGAACCGCCAACAACAGGCTGGCCTTGCTCGTTGAGCAATTTAACGACCAGCGGTTGAGCTAAGGTGCTGTTAATAGGCGCAGCTTGATGTTGACCGCTCACCAGTACAATACGTTTACCCACAGGCTGGCTGTAACGAACCGTGATGGTTTTTGTTTCGGTATTGCCTACCTGATCAGCAGCTGTAATTTTGATTTGATTATCGCCCGCGACCAAGGGGACATTTTTAGCGGAATAACTGCGGTTACTCACCGTGGCAACTATGCCATTCACTCGTACCTGCGCTTGGGTCGCCTCGATGGTACCGCGCACTATGTCATTAACCAAGCCTGTGACGGTGATGGAGTTAGTGCTGACCTTTTGGCCATCGGTATGCGAATCAATCGTGACATAAGGGGGCGTTAAATCGAGGGAAATGGCAACGGAATCAGTAACTTGCTCCGATGTGCCTTCAGTAGCGCTTGCGATGATAGTGTTGTAACCCTCTTGTACGGTGACTTGAGCGCTAAACGCTCCGTTGCTATGAGGAACACGATTACCATTAATCACCAAAATAGCATCCGGCCTATTAATTCGGCCTTTAACCGTTACCGGCGAATGACCAATAGTGAGCAAGGATTTAGGTTCTGTGATGACAACGCCTAAGCGATCGCTTGATAATAAAGGGCAACCCTTTACATCAACTGGGTCATTCGCAGCCGTATTGGGGCAAGTATCTACCGCGTCACTAATACCATCCCCGTCTGAGTCCGGCAGCTTAATGCTACACACTGAGGGTAGATCAGCTGTGGCAAGGCTATTTTGAGCAAAAATTCGGCTATCGGCTTCTAGGTTTGCATTGGCAAAGTTAGCCGTACCGTAGAGAAATGACTGGCCAAGTCCTAGCTGCTTTTTAGTAACCACTATGGCTGCCACTCGTGCCTGAGTCGCTAAGGTGATGTTGCCTTCGCCGTAGATAAATAACTTGCCGCTATCACCTGCCACTGTGGTGCTGACCATGTTAATCATGGCCTGCCAAGGAAAGGTAAGATCTGCTTTAACAAACAAACGCGTTGTACCGGTACCGGATAAACGAATCACGACATTACTGTTTAACGACATATTTTCAATAAAAAAGTCACCCGCAGGAAGCGTTAACTCCGAGGCATAACCCAATTCAAGTTTTTTGATTTTATAAGGCGTGGCAGACTGCGCGAGTGTTAGCTTACCTTCTGTCTCTACGACTACGGAACTATAGTCGGCATCGTTCGTTAAATTACCTACACCTTTATAGCCAATTCTGAACGCTTTAGTCGTGCCAATTTCTGGATAGATCAAACTCACGCTTTGCGCATAAGTACCCAAGGCCACGCATGCTGCGCTTCCACAACTTTTTAAATTGGAGCCTGAGTTTTGAGTGATGGTTTTTACCGGAAGGCCGCTATTACTCAGATTTAGAATTTGAGCGTTATACCCGAAATTTATTTTTCCGGTCGCTTGATAACTTTGCACGGTAGCAGGAAACAAATCGCTACACATAGGCAGTGCAGCATAAGCCGCTGAGAATGGCAAAACGCATGCGAGCAGGATTGCTAGCAGCGGATAAGCGAGAGATTTATTGCATAGCCAGCGAAAAAAATGAAAACGTAAACAAGCGGGAATTACGGTAATCATATCCATTTGCATCCGAGCGAAATAGGTATCGAAAATACAGAGCCACTTAAAAATTGATTTTCAATCTTTTTGAGTCAGTCTTTGTAGATCTTTGAATATCTTTTAACCTCACCATATTCTACGATATTTCCGTTTCTATCAAAAATCCACTTTCTATAAATTAGAGGTTTAGAGATATCGTCTTGAGCAGTTTCAAAATAGTGTACATTGCAAAAAAATATAAGCAATGAAGGTTTTTTCGGGTTTTTAAAAGCCGAAGGTAATCCTAAGTCTTTAGCTCTTTTTTGAGCGAGAAGTTCTGCGAAATATTCCACGCTTTTTTTTGTATTGTCATTACATGTCATTACGTCAGGCCCTGCACTTGGCACAACATTAACTAGT
>SYDJ01000032.1 GCA_005801205.1 Gammaproteobacteria bacterium | reverse complement strand
TTATGTCATCACAAAAAATTTATTTGAACACGGTTTGCGCAGCATTTTTTAGTATGAGTTTGGCTCCTGCGGCTATGGCGGCGGAAGAAAATGGTTGGACTCTTGGGTTAGATTATGGACGCACTGAGGCTAAAAAATATTGCGACCACATTACTAATTGCCACAACACCGACAATGGGCCAAAAATTGAAGTGGGTTATGACTTCAACCAAAATTGGGGTGTGGAGTTGGGCTATACCAGTTTCGGCACTCTGTTTGAGTCCAACGATAATTCCTTAAGTCTTAGCCAAAAATCCAATGCGATTACCTTGAGTGTGTTGGGCACTTTACCGATCAATGAGTGGTTTGGTGTTTATGGGCGTGCAGGCTATGCGCGTTATGACACGAATAACAGCGGTGTAGTTGATGGGGTTGCTGTGGAAGACGAAAGCGGTAATACCCCTATGTGGGGTGCGGGTGCGAAATTTACGATTAATGAGCAATTTGCATTGCGTTTAGAGTACCAAAACTATGCAGATTTATCGGATATGCCGGGTCGTAAGGATGATGTGCAGGGATTATTTGCCGGTGGTGTTTATCGTTTCTAAACACTAAATTGTTGTTGGAGTTTTTTCGTTAGGGATAAATGTAGTCTATGTTAAATCGCCATTGCCCTCATGCGGCAATGGCGATTTTCTGCGTGTGTATTTCTGCTTCAGGTAAAGCCTTCAAATAGGCACGGCTCTTGCGATAGCACCTCACAATACTATCAAGCGTCAAGAATCCGTGAATTATGGCCATACCAACGTTTACTCAGTTGAATAATGTAGGGGGCGTATCTGCCCTTCAATCCTTTCGTGGGGTAGGTAAGGGCGCATTTGGCATCCCCATTATGCTGATGATGCTCTTGGCAATGTTGGTGTTGCCCATTCCATCGCTCATGCTGGACGCCTTTTTCTCCTTCAATATTGCGCTCGCGCTGGTGGTGTTACTGGTCAGCGTTTATGCATCGCGCCCCTTGGATTTTGCGGCTTTCCCTACAGTTTTACTTATTGCGACTCTGCTGCGTTTGGGTTTGAACGTGGCCTCTACGCGCGTTATTTTAATTGATGGTCATGAAGGCGGGCACGCGGCGGGTAAGGTGATTGAAGCCTTTGGTAATGTAGTGATAGGCGGTAACTACACCGTGGGTATCGTGGTTTTTATCATCTTGATGATTATCAATTTCGTAGTGGTGACTAAGGGTGCTGGCCGTATTTCAGAAGTGAGTGCGCGCTTTACTTTGGATGCTATGCCCGGTAAGCAAATGGCGATTGATGCGGATTTAAACGCAGGCTTAATCGATCAAGACCAAGCCCGTTCACGCCGCCAAGAAGTTGCCGCTGAGGCAGATTTCTATGGCGCAATGGACGGTGCGAGTAAGTTTGTGAAGGGTGATGCGATTGCCGGCATCATGATTATGTTTATCTGTATTTTTGGTGGCTTGGGCGTTGGCATATTGCAGCACGATCTGCCTTTTACGGAAGCGCTGCAAAAATACACGCTCTTAACCATCGGTGATGGTTTGGTAGCGCAAATCCCCGCGCTCCTGCTCTCAGTGGCCTCTGCAATTTTGGTAACCCGCGTTAATACCGCGCAAGACATGAGTGCGCAGGTAGTGAATCAGTTGTTTGCATCGCCTAAAGCCTTGGCGGTGTCTGCGGGTATCATCATTGTGATGGGCTTAGTTCCCGGCATGCCCCATGTTGCCTTTTTAAGTTTGGGTTTTACCTGTGCGGCTATCGCCTATTACATCTATTGGAAGAAGGAGCAGCCTGCAGCGGTGGAAGAGGGCTCGTTTATTCCCTCCAATAGCCGTTTGGCACAAGAGCTTAACAACGCACAAAACAACAATACCGGTGGCACCGCGACCATCGCACCGCAACGTACGCCACCGGCCTTGCCGCCCAGTGCGGAATCGCCTGAATTGGGGTGGGATGATGTGCAGCCTGTGGATGTTATAGGGCTGGAAGTGGGCTATCGCCTCATTCCCATGGTGGATAAAAACCAAAGTGGCGAATTGCTTGGGCGTATTAAAGGTGTTCGCAAAAAGCTTTCGCAAGAGATGGGCTTTTTGATTCCATCGGTTCATATCCGCGACAATTTGGATTTAATGCCAACGGGCTATCGCATCAGTTTAATGGGCGTGGCCGTTGCCGAGGCAGAGGTTTACCCAGACCGCGAGTTGGCGATTAACCCCGGCCAAGTGTTTGGCAATTTAGAGGGCGTGAAAACCAAAGACCCTGCGTTTGGTTTGGATGCTATTTGGATTAGCTCTTCGCAAAAAGAGCAGGCGCAAACGCTGGGTTATACCGTAGTAGACCCCAGCACCGTGGTGGCGACGCATCTCAACCAAATTCTGCAAAACCACACCCATGAGCTTTTGGGGCATGAAGATGTGCAAAAACTCTTGGATATGTTGGCCAAAACCTCGCCCAAGCTGGTAGAGGAATTGGTGCCAGGAACCCTGAGCTTAAACGTGTTCTTAAAAGTACTGCAAAACCTGCTGCGCGAACGCGTGCCCATTCGCGATATTCGCTCCATTGCTGAAGCCTTGGCGGGTGCAACGGGTAAGAGTCAAGATCCCGTCGCTTTAACCGCTATGGCGAGGGTGGCGCTCTGCCGTCAAATCGTCCAAAGCATCATAGGTGGCGAGCAAAACCTGCCTGTAGTCACCATCGACCCCGCCTTGGAACAGTTATTGCTGAGTACCGTACAGCAAGCACAAAAAGCTGGCGCTGATGATGGCGCTTTCATTGAGCCAAGCTTGTCTGATCGTTTGCAGGCGTCGCTGATTAGTGCGGCACAAAAACAAGAAATGGCGGGTAAACCCTTGGTGTTATTGGTAGCCGCACCCCTGAGGATGATGTTGTGGCGTTTCCTGCGACACAGCCTCCCCGATATGCGTGTGCTGGCTTACAACGAAATACCCGACAATAAACAAATTACGATTGATGCGAGTGTGGGGGCGGATAGATAGCCTCCAAAAGCACCCCCTCTCAGCCTCCCCCTTCAAAAAGGGGAGGGGTTGAAGGCGACTCCGCTCTCAACGAGTGCGAGCTGTTAGCTCCTCCCCTTTGTGGAGGGGGAGGTTGGGAGGGGGTCTAGCTTTCACAAAACCGAAGTCGCCGAAAGGCAGGAGCTGAATATGCAAGTTAAACGTTTCGTAGCTGCTGATATGCGCCGTGCGTTAGAGCTGGTTCGCCAAGAGTTGGGGCCAGATGCCATTATTCTCTCAAGTGGCCGCGTGCCGGAAGGTGTAGAGCTACTGACCACGACGGGTTCAGATAGCGAGCTCCAGCAACTACAACAACAGCCGCTTGGCAAGATGGCCTTTGCCAGTGCATCGCCCATGATGAGCGATGGCGCGTGGGCTGAAACCGAAGTGATTGAGCGCGCAGCGAAACAACATGCCGATGCGACTAGGGGTGCCTCGTTCGCGAATACGCTAACAACCGCCAAAACGGGCAGCGGTAACATGGGTAAAACCGGCAAGCAATTAGTGGATGAAATTGAACAGGCACGCTTGCGTATGCTGGCTAGCCAAAAAGCAGAGGAGTCTGCCAAAGAGTTTTTGGTGGGTAAAAACACTGTGGTTAATGCTGGCATTCCCCGTAATTCTGTTGCTACTAATACGGCCCAACAAACAACGATTAATCGTGTTCAAGGCCGCAAAGCCGTTACCGCTGCGCCTAAAACCAAACCCGTTATTAGCGCTGCTGAGCGTTACCCGCTGAATGATTCCTATATCGAAGATAAGGTTCGTATTAGCAGTTCTGTAGATCACAACAGTGAATTGCAAGAGCTACAGGCTGAAATTGCCGATATGCGTTTCTTGCTTGAACAACAACTCGATCGCTTAGGCGCAGCCGCAAATCCAATGCCTAACTCGCCAGTGCTGGGCAGTGTAGGGCGTCGTTTGGAACGTATTGGTTTGCCTGAAGACGTAGTGACTAAAGTATTGAACGGTTGCACTAAAACCCACAGCTTAAGTCATGCGTGGCCAGATGCCTTGGCCAACCTCGCACATCAATTACCCGTTAATGGCCGCGATATTGTTGATCAAGGCGGTGTGTTTGCGTTTGTCGGCCCCACTGGCGTGGGTAAAACTACCACCATTGGCAAACTTGCCGCCCGCTATGTATTGCAACACGGTGCCGATAAGGTTGCTCTAATCACTACCGATACCTATCGCATTGCGGCACACGACCAATTGCGTTCGCTCGCACGTATTCTGCGCGTACCAGTGCGGGTAGTGGATGAAAGCAATTCGCTAGAAAGCCTGTTGCGCAGCCTGCGCCACTGTTCGTTAATTTTGATTGATACAGCGGGTTTCCGTCATGGCGACCCGCACTTAAAAGCGCAACTCAAAGCGTTGGCAGATCAACCTCAGGTAAAAAGTTATTTGGTTTTATCCTGCAATAGCCAAGAGCAAATGTTGAAGGCGTCAGTACATGCTTACGGCGCAGCGCGTTTGCAAGGTTGTGTGCTGACTAAGTTGGATGAAACCGCCAGCATGGGTGAAGCCTTGGGCGTGGTTATGCAAAACCGTCTGCCTGTGGTTTACACCACCGATGGTCAGGATATTCCTAAAAATTTAGATGTAGCCAGAGCGCATCAATTAGTGGCTAAGGCCGTGGCATTGCTCAAAAGTAATCCGGCTTCGGCGGTTTCTTAAATATAACGGCACCCCCACCCAGCCTCCCCCTTCACAAAGGGGAGGGGCTAACAGCTCGCAATTTTTTGGAGCGGAGTGATACTCAACTCCTCCCCTTTTTGAAGGGGGAGGCCGGGAGGGGGTGCTTTCCTCCGTTAAGTGGGGAGTAGGTGTGGATTCTTTT
>SYDJ01000031.1 GCA_005801205.1 Gammaproteobacteria bacterium | reverse complement strand
TCCATTTTTTCTGGCATGGTGCGTTTGTTTTTGTCGGTAGTGTAGAAGTGACCAGTACCGGCGCTTGAGTTAAGACGAATTTTATCGCGCATGACTATGCTCCTAATTAAACGTTTTCGCCGCGAGCGCGGACTTCAGCCAATACTGAATCGATACCGCGCTTATCAATAATGCGCATACCTTTAGCAGTCAAACGCAATGAAACAAAGCGCTTTTCAGCCTCAACCCAGAAACGGTGAGTGTGAAGGTTTGGCAAAAAACGACGCTTGGTGTGGTTTTTTGCATGAGATACATTGTTGCCGGTAATTGGACGCTTACCAGTAACTTGACATACTTTAGACATTCTATTGCCTCATTAAATAAATCGCGCTAAACCTAGCCAGTAACAGTTGGCAGCGCTGGGAGCCGTAACACAGACTAACAACCAGCTTAGAGCATGTTGTAAGCAGCCTATTCTTTCAAAATCGCGGACTGAAAATACGTTCAGCCAAGCAAACTTCACAGGGAAATTTGTGCGGGGTATTTCATTTAGGCACTCATTTTCTGAGTGTTCTAAACAACCCTGCCGAAAGGAGGCGCGTTTTATACCAAAACAGCCTTCCAATAGCAATGACTAGCTGATTTTTTAGCCAAAAAAGATGGATAAACTTTCTAATCTCTACAGAAGCCCGCGTTCGGCGAAAGAAATCACCTCTTTATCGCCTACGACCATGTGATCAATCACGCGTACATCCACCAGATTAAGCGCATCTTGTAGGCGCTGGGTAATGCGCTGATCCGCTTGGCTTGGCTCAGCGATTCCCGATGGGTGATTGTGGGCGAGGATAACTGCGGAAGAATTCCAAGAGAGAGCTTTTTTGACGACTTCACGAGGGTAGACCGCAGCGCCATCGATAGTACCGTAAAAGATTTCATCGTAGGCAATTAGCCGATGTTGATTATCTAAAAATAAAACCGCAAAGACCTCGCGCGGTTGATGGCGCAGCTGTGCACTTAAATAGTTGCGAACTAAATTTGGGCTGGTGAGCAAGTCGCCTTCTTTCATGCTGGCGGAGAGATGCCGCCGCCCCATCTCTAATACGGCTTGTAGCTGAGCGTATTTGGCGGCTCCCAAGCCTAGGCCTTTACAGAATTCGGCTTGACTAGCCTCTAGTAAGGGGCGCAGGCCGCCGTATTCTTGCAGGAGTTCGCGGGCAAGATCCACGGCCGATTTACCCACACAGCCAACGCGCAGGAAAATAGCGAGCAGTTCAGCGTCGGAGAGGGCTTTGGGGCCAAGGTTTAAAAGTTTTTCGCGGGGGCGTTCAGCAGCGGGCCAATCGGCGATGGACATATAACGTTCCTTGTAAATGAAGATGTAAGCCTCAAGGCTATGAGGTTGAGCTAAAAACAGGAGCAGCATGCGGAATGTACATTTAATCGTCAAGCCCCAATACAGCGGCTTGACGATTGAGTTTCAGCTTTTCACAAGCAGGTGGTCTAAATTACTTTATTTGCGGCTCAATCCATTCCACCACATCTTTACTCAAATCCTGTAAGCACTTACGTGTTGCACTGCACACAGTGGCACCATTGCTGCCTAAATCCGTCACATTGCTGGAGGGCGTGAATTCGTTCAGCGCCATAATCGCGCAGGTATGCTTTGCGGTCACAATGCTATCTTTGCTTTTGACGAGTGCAGCCGTTATTTGCACCTTGGGTAGATTGGAGTCGCGCTTGGTGCCAAACTGACGGTTTTCTCCACCGAGCACCAATTGTTCGATATCGATTGCTAATACGGGGACTACGCCATTGAGAATCTTGTCGCGAGTGCCAATAGATTCAAGGCGAATACCTTGCGTTTGAGCGCGATCAATCAAATTGCTTACCAAGGTTTTATCAATGTCGCAGGGAAATTCTGATTGCTTGTATTTATAACCTTTAACATTAAAACCGATGTTTTTGTTGACGTAGACCAGCGGTGCATTGGCACCAAGTTGTGGCTCGGTTGCCGCCGTAGCGAATAAGGGTAATGCAGCAACTAGGGTTAATAATGATAGTTTTGCAGTGAATAGTTTCATGACATCTTCCTATAAGGCTGTTGGAGTAGTTGGGGTTTTACAACAACCTTTGTTTTCACGAAGGCTGTGTGTGAGTTGAATATATTGCAAATCGGGAAGAAAACACTGACCATACCAAAACCTCATGCTTACCTTTTGCTTACCAAAATTATTTCTTTAAAAATCAATAAGATAGATTTAATCTAAAGCGGTTGAGCACTTGTGTTCCGGCGCCGTTGTCTTGCAAAATTACGCATCCAACTAGGCTTGCGCAAGGGTGCCTTGCCTTAGTAAACCAATAAGAAAAATTTACTGACTAAAAGGTATGCCCAATGCAAACGCGTGTAGGTCGAAATGGATATCAATAATAAAAATAGCTTCGCACTTGGCGATATACAGGTATCGCCATCGCACAATCAACTTACCGTAGAAGGGCGAAGGGTTAAATTACAGCCCAAGGTTATGGCGGTGCTGTACTACCTAGCGTGTAATCACGAACGGGTGATTAGCAATGAAGAACTGATAGAACGTTTATGGGAGGGGCGTGTTGTTACTCATGGCTCCGTGCAAAAAAGTATTAACGCCCTGCGCAGCGCCTTTTCTGAACTCATCGGTGAGCAAGAGTTCATTGCCCATTATTCCAAGCGGGGTTATCAACTTACCGTCATACCGCAATTTTTAACATCCGGTCAGCCTGAGATCATTCAGTCTCCAATGGAGATGGCGGTAGCGGCTAATCAACCTGTAAAAGTGACCAACCGGCGCGGGCGATTGACTGCAAGCTGGATCGCCGCTGCCGCTCTGCTTGTATTAGCGGCGATTAGTTATTACGCCGCAATACCTACAAGTCTGATCTTGGTCAAAAATCACAAAACCAGTTTTAACACGGCAATGGGTTATACCAACGAAACCGGTCACGAAAGGAATGCGGTGCCCCACCCAGACAATCAACATGTGGCCTATATTCGTGAAAAATTTAATGTCAGCGGTTTGGGTGAAACCGAAAGTGAAATTATTGTGCGCGATCAGAAAGGGGTCGATTGGCGCATAGCCACGAGCAATGGTTCTTGGTTTAAATTGGCGTGGTCGCCTGTTGGCACGCATTTAGTGGCCATTGAGGTTAAGCGCAATGAAGGTCAAGCCTATACCCCCAATTTTTATGCGAAACCCAACTACCTCTACTCCTTTCATATTTTTTCGTTAGATCTTGCGACGCATCGCTTGCTAGAAAAACAGCAATTGAGCCAATGGCAGGGGCGTATTTATAGCGTGACCTGGTGGGATGAAAACACTTTGGAGTTTGTTGCCAAACAGGGTTCCAGCGCAAGCACGGCGCGCTACCGTTATTCCACGCAAGCTCAACATCTCACACAACTTGATGATGTTGACGGCGCTGCCAACCTTGTCGCCAGCGCAGTGCAACACAAAAAAACGGCGCTAGCCAGTGTGCACAAAAACACGGTTCAGATTGATTTTTTAGATGAAAACCAAGCGCGCATAAGCCGTTGGCCGCTCACTATTGCCGCTGCCGATATCAGTTGGATTCCCGATGGCAGCGGCATCTTGGTTTACTCCGAAGACACGCGTCGCCTTTTTGCGTTGTATATGGACGGCCAGCAAGTGCAAATTCCCGTGGCCGATACCAAAGACAGGGTTTTCTCGCGGCCACGCTATAAGCCAGATGGCTCCGCCATTTTTTATACCGAAGAAAAGCGCAGCTCCAATATTGTGATGGCAAATATGAATGGCACTAAAACGCCCTTAACAACCAATACTGATTTGAATTACGCCGCTAGCTTCTCGCCTAATGGCGAGAGAGTTGTTTATGCCTCGGTGCGCAATAATCAGATCCAGCTTTGGTTGATTGAGGGCGGCCAAGAACGCCAACTCAGCAGCCAACCTATCGCCAGTAAAGTGGGCGCCATCGTCTGGTCGGACGATGGCGAGTACTTGCTCTATAGCGCTGGGACGAATCTATTCTTGTATAGCTTTCACTCAGCGGAAACATCACTTATTTTGACCGATACCGACAAGGTTGAGCCTATCGCTTATTTCCCAGAGAGCCATCAGCTAATAGTGCTCAAGAGCAATCGCGACCTTAGAAATCTATGGCGCATCAACACCCAAACCCATCAACAGAAGCAATTGAGCTTTGGTTCGATAGGTGCAGCCGTAGAATATAAAGGTGACGTGTTTTTCCAGTACGCGAGCGAAAATGGGCTGTGGGCGTTGCGCAATAAACATGATGCCCTTGAACAGCTAGCGCCCAACTTAAAGGAAAATGCCAAGCTTCTAAGAGCCGATGACCACGGTGTGTATTTTATTGAAGGCGGCCTTTGTCGCGAATCAGATATCCACTATTTCAACTATGTCACAGCGGTTAAATCGACGCCTTTAGTGCGCGATAATAAAATTGTTTCGACTACCGCGTTTCACCCCAACAAGGGAAGCTTACAAACCGACTGTTATCTTGCGGAAGCCAATATCGTTCTTATGAAATAAGCAGAGTCAACGGTATCCCTCCCATGAGCCGTGCCATTATCGCCAAATGCACCACAGCATTTGACGGTTTCTCTGCTTATTGGCTATTTCTAGGGTTAGTAGTCAGTTACATTGCGCTACAATTGCTTACTGTCCCTTTTGATTAAGACCTGTCTATGAGTTCGCTCACTAACAAACGTATTCTGCTGGGTGTAACTGGCGGTATAGCGGCCTATAAAAGTGCTGATCTTGTGCGCCGATTACAAGACGCCGGTGCACGCGTGCAGGTGGTAATGACCGCTGCAGCGCAGGAATTTATAACGCCTTTAACGATGCAGGCTTTGTCGGGCAACCCGGTACACACCAACTTGCTTGACCCTGCTGCAGAAGCAGGTATGGGCCATATTCAATTGGCGCGCTGGGCAGATCTAGTCTTAATCGCCCCCGCAAGTGCAGATTTTATCGCCCGCCTAGTGCAGGGGCAGGCCGATGACCTCCTCACCACCCTTTGTCTTGCTACACCTGCGCCTATAGCGGTAGCCCCAGCCATGAACCAAGGCATGTGGCGCAATGCGAGCACGCAGGCTAATGTTGACGTGTTAAAACAGCGCAAAATACATGTTTTTGGCCCCGCCGCAGGCGAACAAGCCTGCGGCGATATTGGCTTAGGGCGGATGTTGGAAGCGTTACAATTAGTGGAGGCCACTGCGAGTTTATTTGTGAGTGGCAGCTTGGCGGGTAAAAAAGTGGTGATTACCGCCGGCCCAACCCGCGAAGCGATTGACCCTGTGCGCTACATTAGCAATCACAGTTCGGGCAAAATGGGTTATGCCCTTGCTCAAGCGGCAGTAGAGGCTGGCGCACAGACGGTATTGATTTCGGGGCCTACGCAATTAGCTGCACCAGAACGAGTTGAATGTATTTCGGTAATAACTGCCGAAGAAATGTTAACTGCCAGCCTGCAGCATGCTCTGGGTTGCGATGTGTTTATTGCGGCTGCGGCCGTGGCAGATTATCGCCCTGCGCAAATTGCAGTGCACAAAATTAAAAAAAACGCAGACGCGGAGAGCATGCTGCTCGAACTGGTAAAAAATCCAGACATAGTGGCTACCATTGCAGCGCTGGAAAAGAAACCGTTTACCGTCGGCTTTGCGGCAGAAAGTGAAAATCTCATTGCCTATGCGCAAGGGAAGTTAACGCGTAAAAATTTGGATTTAGTGATTGCCAACAATATTGCTGATGCGGGCATTGGTTTTAATGCCGATGAGAATGCAGTAACAGTAATAGATAAAGAGTATCAGCAGGTATTAACGCAACGCAGTAAACAACAACTAGCGCGCGATTTAATTGCACTCATCGCGCAGAAAATAGCTGACTAAGACTAACCAATTTTGCGATTAAATCATGATCACCATTGATTAAGATCACTATTAATTAAAATCACAAAGGGGACATTGTGGACGATCTCGACAATAACATAAGCAAACCGCAACGGTTACTGCCTATCCCGCAGATACAAGTGCCTAATCCATCCAGCACAGGTTCGCGTGCAGCAATACGTGCACAAGAACAAGCGAAACGTAAGGCAGCCGCGCAGCAACGTTTGTTGCTTATGATGCTGGGAGGCACCTTATTATTAAATGCCGTATTAGGCTATTTTCTTTATGGTTTTATGGTAAAGGATGCCACCAACGCCAACCAAGAAGCTTATATTCAACAAGAGCTAGAAACAGGCGTAAGTGCCGTTAAAAAATACCTCAACGAAAATCAAGAAAAAGTACGTCAGCTTGCACAAAATGCCGCCATCATTCAGGCCCTTAATGAAAAAAATAAAGAAGCTTTTGCAGTTTTAACAAACTCTTTTGTACCGCAGATTGAAACCGCTTTAGATTTAAAAATGTTAATTGCAGGTGAACTTGATGTAGACCCAAATGGCGTTGCACCTATACGTTATGCAGAGCTGGATTTGTTGCGCCGCGCAGAGCGCGCAGAACCCGCCTTTGCAGAAGCGGCATTAATTAATGAACAATGGCAAATACATTTTGTTGCACCCGTTACAGCGGGGAAAGATTTACCCTTAATTGGTACATTGATGCTAACACTGGATGGCGCACACCTAAAAAAAATATTCCGTGCTACCGATGGCGGCTTAGGTGAAAAAGTGTTAGCCCAAAAATTTACCAATTCGCCAACACTCAATGTGTTTAACGTGGGCACAGGTACAACGGGTACCAGCAAATCATTAAGTATTCCCAGCAGCAATTGGGAAATTAAATTTACACCGTCAAACAGCTTAATTGATCGCGCTCAAGAAGCCCCGACCTTATGGATACTGACACTAGGCTGCAGCATAGCATTTAGTTTATTTGCAGCACTTATTCTCAGTCGTTTCCTAGTGAAAGCCGAAAAAGAAGCCGAAGAACAATTGGCGCCCACCATCGCCGATGTCAATAAAGCAACTACCGCTCCCTTAGTCGATGCCGTATCAAGCCCACTCTTCCAAAAGCAGGATATTCTGGATATTGCGGTTATCGATGAAGATGAAAATATTTTAGGGCTACAGGACACCCGCAATAAAAAGCAATCAGCAGCCGCTATCGTTATCGATGAAGCGAGCGTCCCCGCGCATATTTTCCGCTCTTATGATATCCGTGGTGTTGTCGGTAAAGATTTGGATGTTGCGCTGGCCGAAAAAATAGGCCAAGCCATTGGCAGTGAAGCCATCGACAAAGGTGAGCAAACATTAATTGTCGCGCGCGATGCTAGAACCCACAGCCAAGATTTAACCACTGCATTAATTAAAGGTATTTTACGCACGGGCTGTAACGTGGTGAATGTGGGCATAGTACCAACGCCATTAATGTATTTTGCCACCTATTATTTTTCCGATGTACGCAGTGGTGTTATGGTAACTGCCAGTCACAATCCTGCGGAATATAATGGCTTTAAGGTCGTTATCAATAATAATGCACTGGCCGATGAAGCCGTAATGGAATTACGTTTGCGCATCTTAACGCAACAACTCCACCAAGGTGTTGGCGAAGAAAGCTTCCGCGAAATTATTCCGCACTATATCGAACGTATTTTTTCTGATGTTGCCTTGGCTGGCGATGTGTCGATTGTCATTGACGCCGGTAACGCCGTTACGGGTATTGTTGCACCGCAATTGTTTGAAGAGCTAGGTTGTCAGGTAACGCCTCTCTATTGCGATTTAGATGGAACCTTTCCCAATCACGACCCAGACCCAACCCAAGAGCACAATTTGTTTGCGCTCATTGAAAAAGTGAAAGAAGTGAATGCCGATATTGGCGTTGCGTTTGATGGCGATGGCGATCGTTTAGTAGTGGTAACACCCAAAGGCGATATTATTTGGCCAGATCGGTTGCTCATGTTATTTGCAAAAGATATTTTGGCTCGTCACCCAGGTGCTGATGTTTTGTTTGATGTGAAATGCTCACGGCAATTAAATCAAGTTATTAGCGGTTACGGCGGCCGCCCCATTATGTGGAAGACGGGTCACTCGCCGATGAAAGCTAAAATGGTGGAAACGGGGGCGCTTATTGGTGGCGAATATTCTGGTCATATTTTTATCAAAGATCGCTGGTATGGTTTTGATGATGGTATTTATGCCATGGCGCGCTTATTAGAAATTATTACTCTGCGCGATCAAAATATTGATGATATTTTTTCGGCATTCCCGCAACTCGTTATTACGCCGGAAATTAAAGTTGCAGTAGCCGATAACGTAAAATTCGAGCTGATTAAAAAGTTAACCGCAACGGGTGATTTTCAAAATGGAAATATCACCAGCATTGATGGAATCCGCGTGGACTACAGCAAAGGTTGGGGCTTGGTGCGCGCCTCCAATACTTCGCCTGCGTTGACACTGCGCTTTGAGGCAGAAAGTGAAGAGGCGCTTACCATCATACAACAGATTTTTAAACGTGAACTGCTAAAAGTTGATGCTACACTCGCCTTGAAATTTTAAGGGCGTTTAAATATTAATTTTTTACCGCTATAGATAATAGGAACTAGTTATGTCACTCAACCGTGATTCGGCGATGAATATCGCCAATGTATTAACCGAAGCCCTCCCCTACATTCAGCGCTTCACCGGCAAAACCATTGTTGTGAAATTTGGCGGCAACGCCATGGAAGGTGAAGCCTTACAGAATAGTTTTGCACGCGATATTGTGTTGATGAAATTAGTGGGCATGAACCCAGTGGTTGTTCATGGTGGCGGCCCACAAATTGGCAGCCTTTTAGAAAAACTCAATATTAAATCTGAGTTTGTGAACGGTATGCGTGTTACCGACAGCGCCACTATGGATGTGGTAGAAATGGTATTAGGCGGTACAGTTAACAAGCAAATTGTAAGTTTGATTAATCGCAATGGCGGTCAAGCCATTGGCTTAACCGGAAAAGATGGCCAATTAATTCGTGCTACAAAATTAACCGTTACGCATAAAACGCCAGAAATGTTAGCACCAGAAATTGTGGATATAGGCCACGTGGGTGAAGTGTCAGGCATTAATACCGCTGTGATCGATATGCTGATTAACAGCGATTTTATTCCGGTTATTGCACCTATAGGTGTTGGTGAAGATGGTTCATCCTACAATATCAATGCCGACTTGGTTGCAGGCAAAATCGCCGAGTATTTGAATGCTGAAAAATTAATGTTGTTAACGAATGTGTCTGGCCTGCAAGATAAACAGGGTAATGTATTAACCGGTTTAAGCACGGCGCAAGTTGATGATTTAATTGCAGACGGCACTATCTATGGTGGCATGCTTCCGAAAATTGCGTGCGCATTGGATGCCGTGAAAGGCGGCTGCACAAGCGCTCATATTATTGATGGCCGTGTTGATCATGCCGTGCTTTTGGAAATCTTTACCGATGCGGGTGTGGGTACGTTAATTACCAATAAAGCCAAATAGTTCAACAACTAAACTAGCAGCAAGCGTAAGTATGTTATTCAGATTTGCTGCTAGTTTTGTTGACCATTTTTAATGTGCAATGGATGCAGGTAAAAACAATGATCGAAACTGGAACTAAAATTTCTCGGCGCGAGCAAATTTTAACAGCGCTTGCTAAAACATTAAAAGACAGCCCTGGTGAGCGCATCACAACCTCCTCACTTGCTAAATCTGTCGGCGTATCAGAAGCCGCTTTATATCGCCACTTCCCTAGCAAAACTAAAATGTTTGAAGGCCTTATAGAGTTCATTGAGGACTCTGTTTTCTCACAGATGACGTTAGTGCTGGCAGAAGAAAAATCACCGCTAAAACGGTGTGAATTAATTATTGATGCGTTACTAACATTTGTAGAACAGCACCCAGGTATGTCGCGCTTACTCATAGGTGATGCGCTCACAGGTGAAACTGCGCGCTTGCGCCAGCGCATAGTGCAATTTCACCAACGTATTGAAACGCACTTAAAGCACTTTTTGAGCGACGCTGAATTGCGACAAGATTTTAACCTTGGCTTGCCTGCAGTAACCTTGACGCACTTTTTAATGGCTTATGCGGACGGTGTTATGGTGCAATTTGTGCGCAGTGAATTTCAAACATCACCCAGTGCACAGTGGCGAGCGCAATGGAACATTCTTGCGCCCTTGTTAATGCAGATAGATTTGATTGAGGCGCAATAAAACCGGCATTGACGGTTTTATTGTTTGGGCTTACTGATTTCTATAAACCTAAGTTTATCTTGCTCGTATTTATCGGCAGAGTGCTGATACTCAGTTTCACGTTGTTTTATTTGTATATTAAGTTCTTTTTCTTCCGTGCGCAGGGTGGAGATATTTTTTAATATATCGCCCGATAAGGTTTTACCACTGCGCTCAACACTAGCAGCATGCGCCTCTTGTGTTTTAAGTTGCGTTTTAACGCTACTCAAATTGGCTTGCAAAATATTGATAGTATTTTGAAGCTCCTGCAAATTACGTGTTTTGGCAGAATCTATATCTTGCACTGAACTGTAGGTTCGGCGTAGTTCTATATCTTTTTTAGCTTGCTCTTTGGCAGCCTTGCGTTCGTTGGCAATCCGTTCTGCATCCGCCTCTGCTGGTGCAGGCGGAACCACCTTAAGAATCTCTCCTCGGATAGTTAACAGCTCATAGCCATTGCGAATATATTGCGGCGGGATTGTTTGCGATACCACCTTGTGGCCGTCATTAGTGGTGTAACGATAAAACACTTTTTTGTCAGTTTTTGCCTGCGTATTGGCGCTCGCAACCATAAACAGGCCGCCGATCAAAAAAAGCTTTAGTATAAATTGGGGAAGTTGTTTCATAGCTACCAAGTTATATAGGGGATTGCAAGAAGGCATAACACTATCTTGTTATGCCTGAACCTGAGCTTAGTCTACGCCATAGTTTGCGCGGTAAGTTTTAATTTTATCGACCATATCCTGTTGATTAGTCTGGCTTTCAAGATAGTGGATTATATGGTTTAAATTGATAATGCTGACCACCGGAATACCAAAAGATTGTTCAACTTCTTGAATAGCCGATAACTCGCCTTGGCCTTTTTCTTGGCGGTTTAAGCCTATCAAGACTGCCGCTGGCACCGCACCTGCGGCTTTAATTATAGACATGACTTCGCGTACTGCAGTTCCTGCAGTAATGACATCATCAACAACCAGTACTTTGCCTTGTAGCGGAGCGCCAACCAAAATGCCGC
>SYDJ01000030.1 GCA_005801205.1 Gammaproteobacteria bacterium | reverse complement strand
GATTGGCAAAACGATAACGTTTCCCCTGTGCATCAGTGGTATTGGGCGTCCAATCCGGATCAACATTTTCCAACCACCCGTAAGGGCCGTAATCGATGGTTAAACCTAAAATCGACATATTGTCAGTATTCATGACGCCATGCACAAAGCCGACGCGCATCCAATGAGCAATCATTTCTGCTGTACGCGCACAAATTTCATCAAACCATTGCACATAAATATCGCGGTTTATTTCAGCATCATTTTTTACAAGATGCGGGAAGTCTGTACGAATAGTGAAATCCGTTAGCTGTTTTAATAATTCAACGTCATTGCGTGCCGATAAAATTTCGAAGTTGCCGAAGCGCGTAAAACTCTGTGCAACGCGACATACCACCGCACCCGGTTCCAATTGCGGATTGCCATCGTAAAACATATCGCGGCGCACTTGCTCACCCGTAAGGATTAAACTCAAGGCGCGCGTGGTGGGCACACCTAAATGATGCATGGCTTCGCTGCATAAAAATTCGCGCACCGATGACCGCAACACCGCAAGACCATCGGCAGTGCGTGAATAAGGTGTTGGGCCTGCGCCTTTTAGTTGCAGAGTCCAATGTTCACCTTGCGCTGTTTTTACCTCACCTAAATTAATCGCGCGGCCATCACCCAACTGCCCTGCCCAATTGCCAAATTGATGACCGCCGTAACAACAGGCATGAGATTGCATTCCGCTAAGCAATTTATTGCCGGAAAAAATATCGGTAAAACAAACTGTGGATAATTCGCTGTGATCAAGATTTATTAGATCGGCAACATCAGTTGCAACACACACCAACCTAGGGGCAACTACATGGGTTGGATTCACAAACGAATAGCAGGCATTGGCGACCTGCCGCCGATAATTATCGATAATGGGATCAGCGGGCAATTGCCTCACAAAACGGTTATCGAATTGCAAGTCAACGAGAGATTTAGCGGGCATAGAAATTTTCTTTAAGAAATTGTAGGCTGGATAAAAATTGAACTTCGCCATCCGACAACTAAAATTTTTGATAAGCGCCAATGGTTAACTGGTATTTACTTAGCCCCTCACTCGCAGAAGTCGGCATGGCAACATCCACATGCACTATATTACCAATGCGAACTTTGGTAGAGCTTAAGCGTAAGCCTATACCCACATTAGATAAGAGCGGAGCTTTGGGTTCATTGGGCAAACCCCATGCTTTACCAGCATCAAAAAATACGACGCCACCCACACGCATCAAATTAAAAATATGTATATCAGAAAAGTAACGACGCTCTAAGGTAATCACATAGCGCCTATCGCCACGTAAATAATCCGTGGGGTAACCACGCAAGCCAGTAATATCGCCCACCGTTAATTCTTTATATTGCGGTAAGCTTTCACCTGCACCAAATTCCAAGCGCGCATACCACCGATTTTTTTCATCTTGAAGGTAATGATATGCTGCTGAAGCGGTAAAAATACTAGGGTCAAGTTCATCATATTGTAAATGCTGACGACCATCGAGCCCTAGTTCAAATTCAAACAAATGGATATCCGATAAATCAATAATATTTCCATAGGTTGCTTTGTACCTAACAACATCATCCGGGTTGCCAAAGGCGGTGCCCGCCAAACCAACACGAATACGAACCGTTTCTCCCATGGCGATATCTTCAGGGCGCTGAATTTGATTTACGTTTTTAAACACGCCGTATTTATTTTGCAAATATTGATATTCCACCCAAGGATAAACTGCTTTATCTCGTTGTGGTATTGGCTGCAAGGTATCTATATCAGCGCTAAAGGTATCCTCTTCATGGGTAAATCCTACCAACCAACGCTGAGTAAAATCGTGATTAATATCAGTTGCTCTTCCGTAATAAATTTCATTGTTAATTGCTTGGTGTGAAAAAGTATTGATAACCTCACCGCGCGAGCGAACTTCTTCAATCTGCGATAAATCTGAAACCTGTAGGCCACTTGTCCAAGGCGAATCTAACGAATAAAACGGGCGCGCTACCGAGACCAAACTATTGCGGCCATCAGAAGTATCTTGATATACAACCCGCACCGCAATTTGTTTATTCAAAAAATAGGGATTGCTCAATTCATAACTGACAGCACTGCGCAACTCGCTTTCGTCATAACCCACCTTAAAAGAGTTACCCGTACCAAATACGTTGGCATCGCTAATAGCAAAACCCGTTTGGTTATCGCTTGATTTATGGCTGAAGCTGACTTGCGGTTCTATCGCCCAAGCATCCTGAGTGATCACCACTACATCAACTGCATCGCCGCACACTTTTTCGGGTAATACATAAGCATTAGTTAAGTATTTGCGAATGCGAAGATTACGCGCGGTTTCTTCTAGCCGTTTATGGTTAACCTTATCGCCCACTTTAAATAACAACTGTGAGGCCACCACCTTAGTGCGAGTTTTTACGTGAAGCTTATTGAGCAGTAGATAGAGCTTATTGTTTTCATCTGGATTATTGGGGTCAAAAATACTCATCTGTTGAAAGCGAATACTACGAATCGTTTTCCCTTGTAGAGCCTCAAAAGGAGATGCATCTACACGCGATGTTTTTTTGTAGGCTATGTCAAACGGATCTACATTAAAAGACGTACACTCCACGGTAGAGACTTCTTGCGCAACACTTTGGCTTACCCAACCGCAAAAACATAACAGAGGAATCATAGCGGCAATTCGCAGCATCAGTTGCGAAATCAAGGTGAGCGTTGCTTTAGGATATAAAAATAGACGCATAAAGCCCTTAGGTTTTATTAAGATTGCCTACCTACTTAGGCAAGGTATCTTGAGTATAGTTCGCCAATTCTCACCATGAACATCACTTTTTGTGATGATGCACATGGCTAGCACTTTCATCTGTAGCAAGACTACTACTGGCAGATGAACTCTTATTCTCCTTCTTATTTATGTCTGCATCTGTACGCTGACGCTCCAATACTGGCTCAGCCATGTGTTGCATTGCCGAATGATCCATTGCAGAGTGATCTGCGCCATCAACAGGCTGCTGAGTGTGTTGTTGTTCGTGTTGATGATGCTGATGTGAATGACCTAGCCCACCCCAAATAGTCCACACACCAAAAACAATAATAATCAGCGCTAAAGCCATGCGTACGGGCCGCTGCCGCAAAATATTAGCGAGCTGTTGCGCCACTGCACCCGCTGCCAATACCGCAGGCAAAGTCCCTAAACCAAATGCCAGCATAACGCTGGCCGCCATTATGGGTGCAGGCTGAGTCATTGCCATAGCCAAGGCTGCATAAACCAACCCGCAGGGCAGCCAACCCCAGATCGCGCCGAGAACGAGCGCTTTGGGAATATTATTAACCGGCATTAGGTGTTTACCGAGCGGCTGAATATAAACCCACAGATAGCGACCAAGCGTTTCGAGTTTGGTTAAACCCCTCCACCAATCGGCTAAATATAAACCCATTGAGATTAAGAGAATACCAGCCAATATCCGCAAAAATGTACCGCCACCCATGGCCGAAAACTGTTCAGCAAACACACCAGCCAATAACCCCATTAATCCGTAACTAAGAATTCGGCCAAGATTGTAGGCAATCAAAATGAACCAGCGCTTTGATGTAGCCTCGGCAGGAATTGCCATGGTGAGCGCGCCCATAATGCCGCCGCACATACCTAAGCAATGCATGCTACTCACTAAACCTAGGGCATAAAGGGAGAGGAAAATACTGAGATCGATCATCTATCTTGCTCGTATTGCGATTGAGCTTTTGTGTGCGTCAGTTGTTGATTCTTTTCGTCAGACGCAGCGACAGTGGATGCTTTCTTTTTTTCATCGTCAAACAAAATGCGATGAGCCTCTGTATCAAGATTGTCGTACTGGCCATTATTAATCGCCCAAAATAAAACCTTTACCGCTATGGCGATAAAAATTAAGGCGCAGGGAACAAGAAAGTAGAGACTTTCCATAATAACTTCTCAATAAAATATACGGTGATAACTATTTGCTCAAGCGCAGCGCATTTAACACAACAATTAATGAACTCATAGTCATGCCTATAGCCGCAGCCCAAGGTGCAACGTGACCCATGGCCGCAAGCGGTAATGCAACCAGATTATACGTGAGTGAGAACATTAAATTTTGTTTAATAATGTTGCGTGTGCGCTCAGCTAAGAAGATCGCCTGCGGTAGCAGTGTGAGCTGATTATTAAGTAACACTGTATCCGCTCGAGTTTGCGCTAAATCAGAGGCAGCTGCCATAGCGACTGACACATCGGCACCCGCAAGTACTGGCACATCATTAATGCCATCACCCACCATTAATACTTTGTCGCCACGCAGTTGTGCCAGATTCAGCTGCGCTAATTTATCGCCCGGTTTTGCTCCGGCGGTAAAATCCGTAATGCCAAGTTTTTTGGCGAGTTGTGCAACGGCACCAGACTGATCACCACTTAATAATTCAATACTGATACCCATCGCCTGCAATTCAGCAATGGCAGCTTGAGCGCTTGGACGAACTTCATCGGCCAGGCCGAACCAAGCAACAGCACCCTGTGTATTTGCCAGCAGCAACCAGAGTTTGTGTTGATCGGGCAACGCCACATTTTTATGTTGAGTGGCAATGATTTCACTGACAAATTCTTGCGTGCCTATGCGATAGTTTTCACTACCAACAATTCCCTCTACGCCTGCTGCCGTGGTTTGTTTTACAGCGGCCGCACGAATTTTGTTTTGGCCAAGCGAAACCGCCTGAGCATTGAAATGCGTAAATGCCTGCGCGATAGGATGATTAGAATCAGCTTCTAGGGCAGCGGCAATCGCCAAGACTTGTTCGCGCGATTGTTCTGCAAGCAGCAAAACATCCGTGATGCTAAAACGCCCTTGCGTGAGCGTACCGGTTTTATCAAAAATGACGCGATTAACATGCGTTAAGGTTTCAATAACATGGCCGCGTGCAACCAGAAATCCGCGCTGACGCAAATTTGCCGTAGCGGCTGAAAGAGCGGCGGGCATAGCTAAGGCTAAAGCGCAGGGGCATGTCACTACCAAGACTGAAAGCGTAATCCACAACGCGCGGCTCGGGTCTTTAAACCACCAGAATAAAAACACGCCCACGCAAATTACCAATAAGCGCGCAATAAAAAAACGTGCGATTTTATCGGCCATAACCACTTGTTTAGGTTTTTCTTCTGCAGCTTGTACCGCCAAGCGTTCAATACCTGAAAGCTGGGTCGCGCTGCCAATAGCGGTAACGCGAACACGCAAAGCGCTGTGACCATTGAGCGTGCCTGCAATCACTTTGTCGCCCGCCTTTTTTGCAACGGGAATAGATTCACCGGTAATTAAGGCTTCTACCGCCTCACTCGCGCCAGCTTCAATAACACCATCACACGGAAAGGTCTCTCCAGCTTTCACCAATACCAAATCGTTAAGCGAGAGCATTTTAAGCGGAATATTTTCCGTTTTTTCTTCGCAATTATTTTCACTACCCGTTTGTGAAATACAACAGGCAGTAAGCGGCATTAATTGCGCGAGATTGCCGAACGCGGAGCGATTGCGATGGCGAGCACGCTGTTCAATGTAGCGCCCCAACAAAAGAAAAAAGGCAAACATGGAGACTGATTCAAAATAGACTTCGCCGCTGGAAGTTATTGTTGCCCACGCGCTTGCGAGGTATGCCAATCCAATCGCTAAGGCGACGGGGACATCCATGATGAGTTGTTTGCTTTTAATACTGCGCCACGCCGCTTTAAAAAATGGCGACGCCGAAAAAAACACGACTGGCGTTGCACACAACATACTGAGCCAGCGTAAAAAGTCTAACCAAGCATCAGTTGCGCCGAAATAAATTCCTACTGCAACCATCATGGCTTGCATCATACCGAAGCCTGCAACGCCCAAACGGAATAAGGCGATGCGATTTTCTTCTTTGAAAAACTCTTGTTGTTGATCGTCAGTTGCAGGACGTGGTTTGTAACCAATTTGCGCTAGGGATTTTAAGAGTTCACTGAGCGGCGATAAGCTGGGCGACCACACCAAGGTGCAGCGGTGGGAGCTAACATTAACACTCACCATTTTTACCGCAGCATTTTGTTTGAGATGAGTTTCAATTAACCAACTGCATGCCGCGCAAGAAATTCCTTCTAACAACAAGCTCGCTTGGCGATAATCTGCATCAAATTCGGTAACAAATTCACTTTGTACTTCCGGTAAATCGTAAATTTGCCAATTGGTATTCTGAAGCTGTGAATCACTGCGCTGATTACTTTCGGTGCGATAACTATAAAAATTCTCTAAGCCGCCATCCACAATCGCCAAAGCCACTGCCTGGCAACCGGGGCAACACATAGGTTCCGACTTGCCATTAATAACGACTGAGAAATTGCTATTGGGGGGGACGGGCAAGCCGCAGTGATAACAAGGTTGGCGGGCATCACTGCTGCTTACATTTAATTCAGGTGCGGGCATGGATTTAGAACCTGCCAAGAGGGGATGCGAACTTATTTTACAGGCTTAGGTTGAGTACGTGATTGCAAAGTGGTTTCAGCGGTTTTAGCAATATCAATCTGACCTGTAAGCAGCCACTCTGCATCTTTACGGCGATTTGCATCCGCTTCGGGTATTAATGCGATATACCAAGAGTACTCAATTGGAGCGCTCAGCTCACCGCGATATTCCCCCGCCGCAATCTCAGTTAATAATATCCGCTGGTCTTTATTGGCTTTTGCTGGGTTATCCAAAAACAATAACATTTGCTTGGGAAAGTTATGATTACCGGTTAAAGAAACCAGCACATCGCCCGTCAATTGATCAATTTTTACTTTTGCCAGCAAACCTAGCTTTGCTGCTTTTTCATCTTGCTCTAATGTTTGGTTAATCATCCGGCCGACTTTGTAGTAGTTATCAGTCACTACATCGTCAGAGTTTTTAAAGGCGATGAAAACAAAAATACCGCACAACACGATAATAAAAAGTAATGGGCCAAATACAAACCAAAACCAAAATTGGCGATACCAAGGTAATATTTTTTCAGCCGTTTGATCGATCATTTGTTGCCCGCTAGCTTATTTGGATGGTCCAATAAAAGTTGTGCTGTGTGATATCACAATCTCAGGATTTTCACGTGCAATGACGGTAAATTTCACCGTATTTTTCTCGCCCTTCAATTCACTACGCTTTACAACCACGCGCACGGGCAAAGTAATAATTTCACCTTCAAGAATGGGAGGTGCCTTATAACCTTGAATATCAAACGCGAAATCACCGCTCACTCGCACGTCATAAACATGGGTTTTACGATCCAAGTTTTCAATTTTAAGCGTGTATACGTTAGATACATTTCCATCGGTGATGCGGAACATTTGCGTACCGCGATCACGCATTACTTCAACCAGTAATGGCATACGTGTCGCAAGCGAATACACAAAGAGCGATACCATCGCCAAAAGCACTGCACCATAACCTAAAACGCGCGGGCGCAGGATTTTTACTTTCTTTTTAGCGGCGGCATCTTCCGTGGTAAAACTGATTAACCCTAAGGGATAATTCATTTTTTCCATAACGCTGTCGCAAGCGTCAATACACAGACCGCAATCAATACACTCTGCTTGCAAACCTTCGCGAATATCAATATTTACCGGACACACTTGCACACACCACGAGCAGTCTATGCAGTCACCCAAACCTTGGGCTTTATAATCTTCGCCGCTTTTGCGCGGGCCGCGATTTTCACCGCGCTCTTTATCGTAAAACACAGTAAGGGTGTCGTGATCGTACATCACCGATTGAAAACGCGCATAGGGGCACATGTATTTACACACTTGCTCGCGCATAAAGCCGGCATTACCGTAAGTAGCACCAGTGAAAAACAGCACCCAAAATACAGCCGTTAAATCTAATTGAAAGGTAAAAAAACTGACCACTAAATCGCGCACTGGCGTGAAGTAGCCCACAAAGGTCATAGCGGTTACAAGTGCTATAGCAATCCAGATGGCATGTTTACCTGCTTTGCGTAAAAATTTTTCACCGCTCCATTGTTGCGCGTCGAGCTTAATGCGTTTATTGCGGTCACCTTCACACAACAACTCAGCCCAAATATACATTTGCGTCCAGACAGTTTGCGGGCAAGTAAAGCCGCACCAAACACGCCCTACCATTACCGTGACAGTAAACAATAAAAAGGCAGCAATAATTAATAACCACGCAAGGTAAACACCATCTTGCGGAGAAAAAGTAACCCATAAAATATTAAATTGGCGCGCAGGTAGATCGAACAACATGGCGGGGCGGCCGTCGATCACCAACCAAGGCATTAATATAAAACCTATAATAAGAGGTGCGCTAATGTAGCGGCGCAAACGCTGGTAAAAACCGGTAATGCGGCGAATATAAACCTTCTCTTCAGCTTCGTATAAATTTACGTAGCGAATTTCTTGCGGTTTATTGTCGGAGCTATTGGACTTAGACGATTCAGATGGGGATTCTTCAGGTTTAACGCTCACAGACGATCACCTCTATAGCCCCGAAATGAAAATAGAACCGAAACACAACGCGGGGAATTATTGCAGAACAACGAACAAACATTGTGAGCATCGGCCAAAGCCGATACTCACAGGCACAAACAGATTACTTAGCCTCGTCTTGTGACAAGCTGTAAACATAGGCAGAGAGCAAATGGATACGCTCAGCTTTCAAGGTTTCAGCATGAGCAGGCATAACACCCGCGCGACCATTACGAACGGTTTGACGTAAAGTGCTGCCCAGTTCTTCTGGAGTAGCCGCGCCGTACAACCACACATCGTCGGTCAAGTTCGGTGCGCCAACCAAATGATTACCTTTGCCATCAGCGCCGTGACAAGCTGCACAATTGGTTGCAAATATCGCTTTACCAAGCTCTGCTTTGGCAGCATCGTGTTCTTTGCCTGCACCTTGCAGCACAAATTCAACTACGTTGCCCACATTAGCCTCGCCCAAAAGAGCACCCCACGCTGGCATTGCACCTTGACGACCAAGCACTATAGTTTCTTTAATGCGATCTGGCTCACCACCATACAACCAGTCTTTATCAGTTAGGTTGGGGAAACCAAAGTTGCCGCTGGCATCTGAACCGTGGCATACCGCACAGTTGTTTAAAAACAAACGCGAGCCCATTTTCATGGCTTCTGGATTTTTCGCCAACTGATCGATGGGCATTTTGGCGAACTCGCCAAAAGTTTCATCGTAAGTTGCTTTGGCTTCAGCATGTTCAGCCTCCAATTGATTGGCGGATGTCCAACCAAAATATCCTTTCCATGACCCCAGCCCGGGAAAAGCAAATAGATAGCCAGCAGCAAAAATAAAAGTTGCCAAGAACAAACCGAACCACCAGCGCGGTAGCGGGTTGTCGTATTCTTCAATGCCATCGTACTCATGGCCGGTGGTTTTAGCTTCGCCATTATCATTGGTGTTAACAGCACGCTTACGGTTGGCCATTAACAGCCAAAATAACAACACAAGGTTGGTTAGGGTCAGGACAATAATCCAACCGCTCCAAAATGTACTCATAATCAGTTCCGCCCTTTTACATCATCAGGCTGATGATGATCTGTCTGCTTGTTTTCGATCTCATCATCAGCGAAAGGTAATTTTGCATCTTCTTCAAAGCGCTTCTTTAACTTGGGCGAGAACGCCCAGTAACAAACGCCAAAGAAGGCAATAGTCACTAATACCGTTGAGATTGCGCCTAAAGTGCCATAGTCCATCGGTTAACGTTTCTCTTTTAACAGAATGCCAAGCTGTTGCAGGTATGCAACCACGGCATCCATTTCAGTTACACCCTTAACGGCCTGCTGAGCACCAGCGATATCGTCTTCAGTGTAAGGAACGCCAACTGAACGCAAAGCACGCATTTTTGCAGCTGTGTCTTTACCATCCAACTTGTTGTCATACAACCAAGGGTAAGCCGGCATAATTGACTCAGGTACAACACTGCGTGGATTGTACAAATGCGCCTTGTGCCAATCGTCAGAGTAACGTTTACCTACGCGCGCCAAATCTGGGCCAGTACGCTTTGAGCCCCACAAGAAGGGATGCTCATACACTGACTCACCCGCCACTGAGTAGTGACCATAACGCTCAATCTCAGCACGCAATGGGCGAACCATTTGCGTATGACATACATGGCACCCTTCACGGATGTAAATATCGCGACCTTCCAAAACCACTGCCGGCAGAGGCTTTAAACCTTCAATTGGCGTAGTAGTTTCTTTGAGGAAGAATTGCGGAACAATTTCAACCAAAGCACCAAAACTAATGGCAATGACCGCAAGAACCGTCATTAAACCAATGTTTTGTTCAACAATATCATGACCCTTCATAATTACTCCCCTTTACCAGCGTTCTTTGCTGTGAGATAGGTGTTGTAAGCCATCAGCAACATACCCGCCAAGAAGAATGCACCACCGATAACACGAACCAAATAACCGGCATGGCTTGCGGTTACAGATTCAATAAAGGTATAGGTCAAGGTGCCGTCTTTGTTGAACGCACGCCACATTAAGCCCTGCATAATACCGTTTACCCACATTGCACATACGTAAAGTACGGTGCCGATAGTTGCCAGCCAGAAGTGAATATTGATCCACTTAACGCTGTACATTTGATCGCGCTTATACAGAATTGGGAGCATGTGATAGAGCGCACCAATTGAAATCATAGCCACCCAACCCAGAGCACCTGAATGCACGTGACCTACAGTCCAGTCAGTGTTGTGCGACAAAGCATTTACAGTTTTGATGGCCATCATCGGGCCTTCGAAGGTAGACATACCGTAGAAAGACAAGGATACAACCAAGAAACGTAAGATTGGATCTGTGCGTAATTTATGCCATGCGCCTGACAAGGTCATAATACCGTTGATCATGCCACCCCAACTTGGCGCGAGCAGAATCAAAGACATCACCATACCTAAAGACTGAGTCCAATCTGGCAATGCTGAGTAGTGAAGGTGGTGCGAACCAGCCCAAATGTACAGAGAGATCAATGCCCAAAAGTGCACGATTGATAACTGGTAAGAATAAACTGGGCGACCGGCTTGCTTAGGTACGAAGTAGTACATC
>SYDJ01000029.1 GCA_005801205.1 Gammaproteobacteria bacterium | reverse complement strand
GGTGCCGGAAATCATAATCGGCAATTCAAAACCATTATCGTCAAAATATTTTTTTACTGCGAATACAGCGGCTTTTGCATTGAGCGTATCGAAAATGGTTTCGATCAATAAAATGTCTACGCCACCTTCAACTAAACCATCAATCGATTCTAAATAGTTTTCGACCAATTCATCGAAGGTGACATTGCGCGCACTGGGGTCGTTTACGTCTGGCGATATGGAACAGGTACGGCTGGTTGGGCCGAGTACGCCTGCAACAAAGCGCGGCTTCGCCGGATTCTTTGCAGTCATTTCATCGCAGAGTTCGCGAGCCAACCGCGCAGAGGCCACGTTCAACTCACGGGCTAAATCTTCCATGTCGTAATCCGCCATGGAAATGCGCGTGGCATTGAAGGTGTTGGTTTCTAGAATATCTGCACCAGCATCCAAATAAGCCTGCTGAATTTCACGGATGACGTTGGGCTTAGTAATAGATAGCAGGTCGTTATTGCCCGCGATATCCATGTGGTAATTGGCAAAACGCTCGCCGCGATAATCCGCCTCTTGCAATTTATAGCTCTGAATCATGGTGCCCATGGCACCATCCAAAATCAGAATGCGTTGTTTAATGGCTTCATGTAACGAATGGATGCGGGCTTGGCGTGTGTGGTTATTGCTCATGGATTAACCTGTTGTACCTGAAAATTTGAAATCTATATCAAAAGTTATCGATATAGAAGAATGGCGCGAATTCTACCAGACAAGCCTTGGCGGGGCGACTAAAACTCCTAAGCATAGACCCAATTGCTCCCACTGTTGATTTCAGCGTTTATCTCTCTAGCCGATTGCAGTAGAATACCTGAGTAATTTAATCGGGTATAAGTTTGTGAGTGTACACAGCCTCACAATACGGCAGAGAGAGCAGCGTAAACATGGTTAATGTTGATATTACTGAATCAGCTCAGGATTACTTGAGAGGCTTATTGGACAAGCAAAAAGACAATGAAAACATTGGTATACGCATGTTCGTGGCCAACCCAGGCACCTCGCAAGCGGAAACCTGCATTGCTTATTGTCGCCCAGGCGAAGAAAAGCCCGACGATGAAATTGTGGAGCTTAAAGGCTTTAAGGCTTACTTTGAAGGCCGTAGTTTGCCATTTTTGATTGACGCTAAAGTGGATTATTCAGCAGATCGCATGGGCGGTCAGCTCACCATTCGCGCCCCCAACAGCAAAATGCCACAGGTTAATGCCGATAGCCCGCTGGAAGATCGCATCAACTACGTGTTGTACAACGATGTAAACCCAAGCCTCGCCTCACACGGCGGCAACGTGAGTTTGGTAGAAGTAACGGAAGATATGATTGCCGTACTGAAATTCGGCGGTGGCTGCCAAGGTTGTGGATCTGTAGCAATTACCCTGAAGCAGGGCATTGAAGTTCAGTTAACCGATAAGCTTCCAGAGCTAAAGGGCATCCGTGATGTGACTGACCATACGGACCGTTCGAACGCTTATATGTAACAGCAAGATTTCGTTTTACCTCCTAATTCACCGCCGTAAGGCGGTGTTTTTTTATCTAGGCTAGCTTCTAAAAGCGCTTATGAAACAGCCAAATTCCCAACCCGCTTAATCCCAACATAATAAACAAGACGCCTACAATATCCATTAGCCATGGGCCTAAACCCAATAGTCGGCCCGCATGTAAGTCCAGCATGACTCTTTCCCAGTTTAGGCTTAATGCATTTTGTTCGAGTGCAGTTTGCAGGTTTGAGGGCAGTTGTGCGGTGGTCGAGGAACTAATGTTTTGGGTGGTTTCAGCCCAAGCGACGTCATTCACATTTAGCGCATAGGTGCGGTTGTTAGCATTAAAACAAATCTCTTTTGGGGCAGTTTCACATTGCCCCAGTTCTTGTAACGGGCGTGGTAATGGGTAGCTGGCATTAATGCGCTCTACCACTTCGCCCTGCGCGGTAAAAAGTGCAATTTCATCGCCACAGGCGGCGACAATTATATTGGGGGAGCCGTCGATGGTGGGTGCTAGAGCTATGCCTGAAAAAGTACCTACGCAGTGGGTAATTTGGGTTGAGTTGTGGTAGAGGTGTTCGCCGCTGTGGGAGACCCATTGCCCGGCAATTTGGTAAGAATGGATGACTGGGCGCTCAATGCCATAGAGGCTGAGCAAAAATTGCTGGTGCACCGGTTGCTCAGCTAGGCCTAAGTCGTCGGTATGATTGAGTAGTATGCCGCTGGCACTGAGCCAGATTATAAAAATAAGGAAAGTGATGCCAAGACGTCTGTGCCAGCGCCAAAGAATGGCGCGCCATTTCTTATGAATCATGTCTGCATAAAACCAATGTGGTGAGCGCAACAGCGCGTTGCTAGGGTTTGGGAGCGCTTGCCGTTAGTGCCTGTTGGTGCAAATAGAGCGCGAGTCTAGCGGTTTTTTTGAGTGCGCGCACGGAAAGCGTAGCGCCAGCAATACCGTCAATACTTTTGCTCAGCTCGCGTTCTTTGTCGGTAAGTTGTGCGCCTACAAACTGTTGGGTGAAAAAATCGTAACGCACTTCGCCGCCACGAACTTCACGGTATTCTAGAACACGCAGTGCTATGACTTGTTCATGCTCTACCACTATGCCAAGTGTAATGGGCAGCTCTTTCCCTATTTCTTCTAGTATCCATGCGGTGCGCTGGCCTTGCTGATAATAGCGTGTTCGCAAGGGTAGGCTGTGGCCTGAAATAGCTTCTGCAATAGGGCGAGTGTCTTTGGTGAGCCATAGCGTTTTTGGCTCTGGGGTTTGCGGGAACGCTTGGGTTAAAAAGGTGTTGGACTCTAAAAATACGCCGCGCTGCGCCCAGCTGGAAATGCTTAGCAGGCTAAAGACGACAAACAACGTTAGGCAGGTGAGGTGGCTCATAGATATACCGGTAGAAAGAATTTGGCGCTGCAGTGCAGCGCCAATAAATATCCAAATCTCTTAAAACGAGTAAACCATCTTAAAACGAGTAGCCTACACCTAGATTAAAGCCGTGGTATTGATCTTTGCCTTTAGGTGATTCTTGACGCAGTAAATCTAGCTTGAATACGGTTGTATCGGTCAGCCAGTAGTTGCCTCCCACACTCCATTCGCCATATTGGGTATCTGCAGTTCCTGCGGCTTGGTTATCCCATTCGCCGTAGCTTATGAATACACCAAAAGAAGGGTTGAAGCGATAAGATGGTTCAATGTACCAACCGGATTGCTCTTCTGCACCCTTTGCAACGGCGTTGATGGCGTCATCTATATTCCACTGTGCATAGAGTGCGCGTAGGCCAATACTGCCTACTTGGTAGCTGAGGTGGGTTTCAAACAGGGTTGCATCAACAGCAGACGCAACCATGCCTTGCAATAAATCTTCTTGAAATTGCAGTGTTGCGGCGATTTCTAAGCCTGCGATACCGTTATATTTAATACGGCCGGTGTAGGCGAAATCTTCCGCCGGAGCGTTGGATACTTTTTGGCGACCATCGCGCACTTTGAATTTGCCGGTGGCTAAATTCAAACCAGAGTGAATAGCGGCATCGTAACTCCAGCCTTCTGCTAGCTCACCTTTAAAGTTTACGCCCGCCTCCCACCAAGTGGTTGGGATAATATTTTTTTCGATGCTATTGCGCTCTACGCCGTAGAAAGTATCTGGTTCGTGGGTTTCGTTAAGAATGCCAACGGGAACCAAAAACACACCCGAGCGTAGGCTGTGGTTAGCGGCGTAATCCCACTCTATATAAGCTTGTTCAAGTTCAATTTCACCTTTTTTACCTTCGCCAGCTACGGTGTGTTCTAACTCAAGTTCAGAGAAAAAATGCACAGTGTCACTAAATTCGTGGCCAATCAGCACTACAAAGCGATGGAAGTCGATTTCTTTCAGGTCTTTACCGGTATCAAGCTTATTGTTTAATTGGTTGACGTGTAACTCGCCGTAACCGCCTATAAAGGTTTTGCTCTCACTTTTACTGGCGGTGTCCACTGCTTCAGCAGTGGTGTTAATTTTTTGCTCGGTTTCGGTGAGATTTTGCTCAGTGACTTTGACTTTATCACTGGTTTTTTCCAGCTTGCTTTTTAACTCATTCAGTTCGGCTTGCTGTGTTTGAATAATCTTCCAAAGCTCCGCATTGGTGGGTGCGGTGTCTGCAATAGCGATAGAGCTAAAGGTAACGGCGAGTGCGAGTAGAGACTTTTTGAACATGCGGCAGACCTAAAATAATAAATTTGGGGCACTATTATTATACAAATGAAATTAATTATCAAATGTAATTTAGGTGCAAAGGGTTATATAAATCAATTGAGATAACATCAATTTTACCGCCTCGGCTCACTCACAAATCCTAACTTTAAAATTCCTGCGCGTTGTACGCTCGCCATTACGCTCATCACGTGTTCGTATTCCACTTTGCGGTCGCCGCGAATGTGAATTTCGGGTTGCGGTTGTTTACTTGCTTCTGCAGTTAGGCGCACTTGCAATTCTTCATCGCTAATCGTTGTTTCATTCCAATGAATTTTTCCATCAGCGGCGATGGATAAATTAACGGTTTCAGGTTTTATCTCATTCACGGTGTTATCCGCGCGCGGTAAATCTACTTTTACCGAATGCGTAATAACCGGTACGGCGATAATAAAAATAATTAGTAACACCAACATAACGTCTACTAACGGCGTCATGTTTATATCGCTCATTGAGTCGTTGTCGTCTTCAAAGTCTCCACCAAAAGCCATCTTCAGAACTCCTATTCAGCGTGAGTATGTTTACGGTTGATGGATTTAATATTGCTGGCGTTGCCTGTGCTGCTAGCCAAAGGCGAGCCCATTAAGAAGTAGGCGTGCAATTGGTGTGCGAAGCGGTTGAGTTTATTTTTGATATTGCGATTGCCGCGATTGATAGCGTTGTAACCCAACACGGCAGGAATGGCGACGATCAAACCAAAGGCGGTCATTATCAGTGCTTCACCTACGGGGCCCGCAATTTTGTCGATGCTCGCAGAGCCGTTTAAGCCGATGCTAACCAGCGCATGGTAAATCCCCCACACAGTGCCGAACAAACCCACGAAGGGCGCAACTGAACCTACAGACGCTAAAATCGCCAAGCCGCGTTGCAGGCGGTCGGTACTTTGGTCGATTGAATCTTTCAAGCAAGCGGTTAACCAATCGGCAAGTGGCAGATTGCCGTGCAAATCGGTTTTGTGATTTTGATGATGATCCAGCGCGGCTTGACCTTCCTCGGCTAAATGGCGATAGGGATTAGCGTTGCGATCTGAGCCTAGAACTGTCAAGCCTTCAGAAAAACTCTGTGCATGCCAAAAATCTGCAAGGCTGTGGTTGGGTTTGCGCAGGCGTAACAATCCCCATGTGCGCAACACAATGACGCACCAACTAGCGATAGACATAAGCAGCAAAATAATCGCGACCGATTTGATAACCACATCGCCTTGTAGCCAAATGGAGGAAATTCCGTAGGGTGAGTTCATGGGTGCCTCTTTAACAAATTGTTAACGATTAAGTGAAAATTCAAT
>SYDJ01000028.1 GCA_005801205.1 Gammaproteobacteria bacterium | reverse complement strand
GCTTCTTGTACACTTTCTGAACTTAAAAAAACTTTTTCAAAAGAACCATCTGCAATCGCGCGATTCAATCCCAATTCTAATTCTCTAGCCAATTTTTTGTTGTTTTTATTCACAAATAAATAAAAGTCCATTTTGTAAACCAGCATTAAACGTTTCTCAACAGTCAGGTTCAAATTGGGGCGCTTATCTACCTCACTGAAAGGTTCAAAAACCGCGCGCGGGAAGGCATCAAAACGGCCACCATCCAGCATGAAAAACAGGTTTTGGTATTTCATGGTTTTGACAACATTAAGACCATTGGCCTCCAATATCTTTGTGTCAACCCAAGCACTACCCTGCCCAAGCTTTAGCTTTTTCAGGTCTTCCAAGGTATTGATGCCATCAAATTTAGCTTGATCACCTTTGCGGATTATAAGAAATCGATGCCCTAATAACCCCTTATAAAGCGGTATTCTTACTGGTTCGAGCTGCTCTTCAAGATCCTTACTGGTGCCAGCCCAAATAATATCAAGCGAGCTATTGAGTGCGCCTTCAATCAAACGCGCTTGAGTCATGCTCCCAGGTACTATTTGTAACTCATACTTGGAATCTATGTGCTCCAAGGCCAGCTTGATCATTTTTGCTGCATAGTAGCCATTGGGATCAGACTCTGATTGGTTGTACTTGAGTGTTTCCGCTGAAGTACACACACTCATAGCAGCTAAGGTAATCGTCATGACTAGTGAGCGATTCAATTTACCAATTTTTATTTTCATACCGAAGCGCTCCTGAATAGCTTTTCGTAAGTATAGCTACAAAAGAGGGCATTTCTATTTTTTTGCAAGCCACACTGTCCCACTAATCAACTAATCTACACATATAGCGCCTTACAAAGGCTGGATAAAACCCAAAATCAAACAAGACTATTATTGGTTGACCGGTGATGAGCACAAGCAAGCGCAGATTGAAGAATTAACAACGCCACCTAAGAAGTGATTTTGGCGGAAGTGATTTAATGAAAAGCTGTTAAATCCCCCAACCCCCTTTTTCAAAAGCTCTACTCGCGTTAGCTGTTGGTCTTATGCAGGGATCTAAATTAAAAAGGGAATCGTCATCCTCGCGACTCGCTAGAGCGGCGCAGCACACGCGAGGATCCAGTTCTTGATTATTGCCTATTAACGGCTGGATCCCCGCCTGCGCGGGGATGACGATGAATATATGGTTGAGAATATCAACAGCTAACGCGAACAGAGCCTTTTCAAAGGGGGGACTTTATAGGCACCATGTCTTCTTTTGCCCCTTAGAAAAAGGGGGGTTAGGGGAATTTGGTTTTTTGTCGTGATGAAATTTTTTATATCTTAACCGCGACTAACCCGCCCTACCTATGCACATGTAATTACGGCTTTATCTCTATAGGAACGGGAACCTTTACACTTTTCCAAATAACCTCCATATCTTCATTCCTTAATGCAATACAACCCAACGTCCAATTCGTCTTTTGCGTTGCAGCCGCCGCCCAACCAAAACCATTCTTTTGACCGTGAATCATAATCGCGCCGCCGGGCGAAACACCTTTGGCTTTTGCATTAGCGATATCTTTAGCATTTGGATATGAAATGTGGATAGATTTGTAATAGGCGCTATTCACATTTTTGGAATCGAGAATATAGCGTCCTTCTGGCGTTTTGTTATCGCCTTCTTGCTCTTTATGCCCAATAGGGTTTCCACCAAAAACAACATGATAGGTTCCGATTACCTTTTGATTTTTAAAAAGCGTAAGCAGGTTTTTAGATTTTTCTACCAATACGAAATCGGCTTTTTCTTGGGCGAATGAAAAACTGCTTAGCAACATTAATGACAAACCGACAAGTAACTTATTCACGTATACCTCTGATTAAAACAATTTAATCATAATTCAGGGAGTCGTCATCCTCGCGAAGGCGAGGATCCAGCTCTTTGTATTCTTTGTAACTCAACAGCTGGATACCCGCCTTCGCGGGCATGACGACAAATATATAAATTGCTTTTGTAGGTTGCGGCTAAGTCGTGAGCTTGCGACAAAAATACAGGAATGTATTTTTGCACAACCGAAGGTTGCCCGTAGCGCGAGTACCATGGATGGTACGAGTGACCAACGCAGCCCAACATGACCATCTCGCAAAACAAACTAACAATAAAGGTGCGATAAAGCTCAATAAGAATTTTCAAATTTCAAATAAATGGCCGTTGATAAGCAGACGTATTGGGCTGTGCCATCTTAGCCTAGCTCATTTGCTGCCTTGGGCATTGTTTTTTTAATTTCTTCAAGAACGCCAAGAACAAAAGTTTCAGCCTCAATAAGTAAAGTTAAAACATCATCTTTACTGTATTCCTCTACTTCTTTGGCGTCTTTTTTGTACCCATTACGATGCACAATATCGTGTCTGTTTTCGATAGCTTTTGCAAGACCAGAAAACTTGGGGAAATATATTCCAAATGCAGCGGTGTAAATTGACTTCACAGTATTTAAGTTATGAAATACAGTTTCCTTTAGTTTTTCAATTGCCAATTCTTTTGCATTCTTTGATTCTGCAATAAGCTCTCTTAATGAGTACTTTTCACTTTTAAAGGATTCATAATTTTTTCCTAGGTTATTTAGAACAATATCATCAATCAATATATAACCAATTAGATAATCAGAAAAGAATGACTCAAGCGCAGTTATTACATTTGCGTACAAAATAGTTCGCAATAAGTTGTCAGTTTTTCTTGTATGCTTGTGAGAATTTCTATTTAAGTTTGCAATTTGTCGTAAGGCGTTACAGAAATATCCTATAGATTCTCTCAACTGTGGACTAAGATATTTTTGATGTTCTTGAAGCAAAGCCAATTTATTTCTAAAAAGCAGCTCAAATGAGCCATTAAGATCATAGTCACAAATAATTTTTTGGCCAGTAACAGTTAGACCTTCTATAGAACCATCAGGATGCTTTTTTATCGGATTTTCCATAACCCCTCTAAATACGATAGAACCATCCTCTGTCACCTGCAATGGACTATTAATTCTAATTTCAGTCATCTTCTATGCCCTTAACAATTTAAGAAAAAGTCCCAACCATATAACACCCACCCAACTATTTATCAAACCCCACCAAACACCCTACCCACCTCCTCCGCAATAATCCTCGCCCCCGCTTCCACCACGCTCGCATCCTGACAATAAGTCACTCTTATACACTCATGACTATGCTGCCATTCTTCTTCCAACCCTGGGAAAAAGTGATGGCCAGAAATCACCAAGACGCCACGCGCCTTTAAGCGTTGGTAAAGTTCTTCACTCGTAATCGGTAAATCTTTAAACCACAACCACAAAAATATCGCGCCTTCGGGCTTATGAATTCGATAAGGTAAATCACCCAAGTACCGCTTAAAAATACGAACTGCATTTTCCATTTTATCGCGATAGAAAGGTGCAACTATTTCGCGGCTGAGTTTCAGGATTTTTCCATCTACCAATAAATGTTTAGCGAGTGCGGGACCAAAGTTTCCGCAGGCTAAATTTAAAATGGTGTTGGCTTTTGAAAAAGCGTTTATCAGTGTGGGATTCGCAATCACAATACCGGTGCGAGCACCGGGCAAACCTAATTTGGAAAGGCTCAGCACTAAAATCGTATTGAGATTCCAGTGGGGTTTTATATCCGCAAATAAAATATTGGGGAAAGGTGTGCCGTAAGCGCCATCCACAATCAGCGGAACATTGTGTTCTTGTGCGAGCTGATCAAGGTGATCTAACTCTTCATCGCTCAGTACATTACCGGTGGGATTGGTGGGGCGCGATACGCAAATAGCGCCAGTGTTTTCGGTGATATGCAATTGCGAGAAATCCACGTGGTACTTAAAAAAGCCATCGTCTAATAATTCTATGCTGGGGCGTGTGGCGGTGAAAAAGTCATCGCTAATACCTAGGTCGTTGTAGCCCAAATACTCTGGGGCGAGCGGGAATTGAATTTGTTTTTTTACGCCGTTTTCGTAATCGCCTGCGAACATATTAAAGAGCACGAAAAACGCGGATTGGCTGCCGTTGCTGAGCGCGATATTGTCGCGGGTGAGTGGCCAGCCGTATTCGTTGCTGAGCAGTGTGGCGATTGCATCCAAGACTTCTTGGTCACCTTGCGGGGGTTGGTAAACGCCAAGCAATTGGTGGGCTTGTTGCGGGTCTTGCAGGGTTTGCTCAAGTGCTTCGGCAAAGGCTTCTTCCATCGCCGGAATACGCGCGGGATTGCCGCCACCCATAAAAATCATATTGGGATTGGTACGCAGGGCATCGCCCAAGTCATCCATTAATTGAACTATACCGGGAACTATGCCCGCATTACCGCTGAGCTTGGTGCCAAACCGAGAAAATTGCATGTGAGTATCCGCGCTTTAAAACGAAAGCGGCAATCTAACGCGGAATGAGCAGAATGGGAATGAATAGGGATGTGAAAAACTTATGTGCGCGAGCGGTACTCGCGCAGGCTGGCACTACATCAAACCAAATTTACGCAGCACTTCATGAAGTTTTTCTGGGCTAACCGGCTTCTGGATAAAATCCATTGCGCCCATTTTGGTCACACGTGCAAGTGCATCGGGCTGAATATCACCAGAAATCACGATAATCATGGCATCCAAACCTTCGGCTTTAACGGCCTCTAGGACTTGATAGCCATCCATTTCTGGCATGGTTAAATCGAGAAAGACCATCTCGCCTTTACCATCGCGAATCGCTTGAATGCCTTCCAATCCATTGGTTGCAAAGGTAATTTCAACATCCCAACCTACAGGTAGCGCCTTGGCAACCTGCTTGCGAGCCATGTTGGAATCATCACAAATAAGAAGAGGTATGGTCATAAATCATGCTTTGTGCGTGCTGTTAGTGGAATAACCTGAGTATAGACAGGCATTCACAGTTCGCCGAAATATTTTTAATTTAGGCGATAAATTCCCAACGCTGACAGATAAAAACACTCTAACGGGCATCAAAAAACGCCTCTACCGACAGGTTTAATCGCTCTGTTTCTAAGGTATCTAACTCACCTAAGTGCTGTTTGGCATTGGCAAACCAAGGTAAACATTCAAGCTCCAGTTGGTTTTCAGGCATACGATTGCTAGCCCCCAGTAACGCTCTCACTTCTCGTAACGTAAGGCGGGCAAGATCGCGGCTAAGTACAAATTCGTTTTGCTGGGTAGTGGCGATCACATTGTTGTTGAGCAAAACCTCTCGAATACGCTGCCACTGATCCGTTGAAAGCCCTAGTCGTAATAAATGATGATTGGCAATGCTATCGCCCTTGAAGGAAGCCTGATGAAACTGCCAAAGTACCAACAAGCAGCCAAAGAAATCGGGGTATCGACGGTCTTTCATATCTACCTGAATAAGGCTAATACTACGCACTAAAACAGCACCGCCCAAAATCACCATCCAACTTACGTTAATCCACAATAGAAATAAGGGAACCACCGCGAAGGCACCATAAATCAGTTTGAGATCTGAATGTGCGACCATACGGCCAAAACCAAACTTAATCAGCTCAAAGACCAAGAGCGTTGAAACACCGCCAATAAGCGCGTGCCTAAAACGAACCTTACAATTGGGCACAGCCACAAATAAGAGCGTAAACGCCGCTGCAGTGAGCAGCCAAGGCACCCATTCAAACACGTAATCCACAAAACCCAACCCTTGATAATTGCCCACAAAGCTACGCAGCGCAATCAAGTAGGTTTTCATAAAGAGCGCAAGCCCTAGCAACAAGGGGCCAAGACTGAGAATGGCCCAATAGAGCAGGAAGTTAGCAACGCCTTTGCGCTCGCGCTCCACATTCCAAATAGAGTTGAAATTTTGCTCAATGTTTTTGAGCATAAAATAGGCAGACGCCATTAAAAACAGCACACCCACAACCGTTAACTTGCGCGCTTGCTCAGAGAAATCGCTCAAGTACTTGGCAATGATTTGCTCGTTACCTGGCAACAGTTGAGAAAAAATCAACGACTGGAATTGATCACCTGCAGATTCAAACGCAGGGATAATAGAAAACATGGAATAGCTAACCGTTAAGAGCGGCACTATCGCAAACAGTGTCATATAAGTGAGCGCGCCTGCACTTTTTTGGCAGGATTTTTCTTGGTAGAGCTTGAACCCCAAGAGCACAACGCGCGTACATAAGCGGTAAAAGTGATTTAATTCAGCCAACAAAGCGGATACCCTCCTACGCGCCCCAGCAAGAATAGGGGCTATAATGCGATTTTTTTATAGACCATATGACTTTTTAATAGATACAAACAACTATGCCGACACTTTATCACAATCCCCGCTGCTCCAAATCCCGTGAGGCTCTCGCACTCTTACAAGCCCAAGGTTGCGCACCGGAGCTTGTACTTTATTTAGAAACACCGCCGGGTACTAAACAAGTTAAAGAATTGCTCGCCAATTTAGGCATAAGCGCGCGCCAATTATTGCGCAAAACGGAAGATGCTTATAAAGCGTTAAATCTTGCCGATGAGAAACTTACTGAAGCAGCGCTAATCAAAGCCATGATCGCCAACCCCAAGTTAATTGAGCGCCCTATTTTTATAAACGGTGATAAAGCCGTGATTGGTCGCCCACCAGAGACTGTTTTAAGCATTCTTTAACGCCTTATTAAGCACACTTTATCGAGCACAGCATGACGCCCTATATTTTAGTTTTATATTACAGCCGTTACGGTGCCACACTCGAAATGGCTAAACAAATTGCACGCGGCATTGAGCAAGCGGGCAATATTGAAGCACGCTTGCGCACAGTGCCCGCTGTATCGCCCGTGACCGAAGCTACTGAACCAAACGTTCCAAGCGAAGGCGCAATCTATTGCAGCGAGAACGATTTAAAAAATTGCGCAGGTTTAATATTGGGTAGCCCCACGCGCTTTGGCAATATGGCCGCGCCACTCAAATATTTTTTAGATGGCACCAGCAACGCGTGGGTGAATGGCGATTTAATTGATAAACCCGCTGCGGTATTTACCTCAACATCCACCTTGCATGGCGGGCAAGAAAGCACATTGCTTTCTATGATGTTACCGCTGATTCATCAAGGCATGTTAATTACCGGAATCCCCTACAGCGAAGCTGCATTATCATCCACCAAAACGGGCGGCTCGCCCTATGGAGCATCGCATTTAGCCACTGGAAATAATCCGCAAGAATTAAGCGCCGATGAAATTACGCTCTGCCAAGCATTGGGTAAGCGTGTAGCAAAAATTGCGTTGCAATTGCAAGCTGACTAATTAGGAGTTGAATAGTGATTGAACTAAGTAAAAAAGAAACTGCGGATGCAGAAGCGACAGTAACCGCCGAATCCAAGACTGCAGCCACAATGCCCAGCCGCACCGATTTACATGCAGCGCTGGTGAAAGTGAATCAAAAATTAAAATTTGGGTATAACCTAACTCATATTAGCTATGGTGTGTTTTTAGTATTAATGAGCTGGCTGAATTTTCAACAAGTGGATAGCAGCTTTACCTTGTTGTTAGTAAAACTCTTTCCACTGATTATTTTTATGCCCGGTTTTATTCAGAAGAAATACCGTACTTACAGTTGGTTGTGCTTTGCCATTTTGCCTTATTTTGTGTGGATGACACCCTACCTTATGGGGCGCGGCAACTGGAGCGATTGGGCAATGACACTGCTAACCGTTGTAATATTTATCGCCGCCATGATGACCAGCCGTTGGATGCAACAGCAATCCTACTTAGGTTGGCAAATATCAAATACACCAACACACTCCACAGCAAACTAAATTTTACAGGACGGACTTGTGAATTATCCCCAACAAAAACCCCGTGGCTTCTTTCGCCGACTCTTTAGCGGATTAGGCTCTGTGATTACTTTCTCGCGCAACTTAGTGATGAATACTATTTTCATTTTATTTTTAATTATTTTGCTCGTAGCCATTGGTAGCAGCGCGCCCAAACCTCTACCCGAAAAATTTGCATTGCAAATTGCACCCAACGGAATTTTGGTAGACCAGCGCAGCTATATGGATACCGCCAGCCTACTGTTAAAAGATGAAAATGAAGAAAGCGAAACACTGGTGCGTGATGTGGTGGATGCGATTAACCACGCAGCCGATGACAAGCGCATTGATAGCATTGTATTAGAACTTGGCGGATTGGACGGCGGCGGCATTACCAAAATGAGTGAAATAGGCCAAGCGCTACAGGCCTTTAAAGCCAAAGAAAAAAATATTATTGCAGTGAGCGATAATTACACCCAAGACCAATACTTTCTTGCCAGCTTTGCCGATGAAATTTACTTACACAAAATGGGCGAAGTGCAGCTAACTGGTTTTGGCCGCTATATTACTTATTACAAAACGGCGTTAGAAAAACTCGGCGTAAATATGCATGTATTCCGCTCTGGCAAATACAAAGACTATGTTGAGCCCTATTTGCGCGACAACATGTCGGACGAATCCCGTGAGCACAACGCGCAATGGCTCAATGCGCTTTGGTCGCAATACACATCTGCAATTGAAACCCAGCGCAAATTGCCCACTGGCAGCTTGAATACATTGATCAACAACCTAGACACCAAATTAGCTGAAGTGAAAGGCGATAGCGCGCAACTTGCACTCAATGAAAAACTGGTGGATAAATTAGTATCGCGCAGCGAAATAGATGAACTCCTTGTAGAAAAATTTGGCAAAAATGAAGAAGACAATTATTACAACGCCGTTGGTGTGCACGCCTATTTAGCCGAAGCCAAATTGCATAAGTTCCCCAAAGCGCAACAAGTCGGGTTGATTGTTGCCTCAGGTACAATTCAAGATGGATTTCACCCAGAAGGATCAATTGGCAGCGAAAACTTTGTAGACATATTGCGCAGCGTACAAGAAGACGATTCGATTAAAGCTTTGGTAATTCGTGTGGATAGCGGCGGCGGCAGCGCTTTCGCGTCAGAAATTATTCGCGCCGAGATAGAGGCAATTCGCAAGAAGAAAATCCCCATATTTATTTCTATGGGTAGTGTTGCCGCATCTGGCGGTTATTGGCTGGCAACCGCAGGCGATGAAATTTGGGCAAGCCCAACCACCATCACTGGTTCCATAGGTGTGTTTGGCGCATTCCCCACTCTTGAAAACAGTTTGCCAAAAATCGGTTTAAATACCGATGGCATAAGCACCACCGAATTAGGCGGCGCCCCCAGCATTGATCGCCCACTCGCGCCCAAAATGAATAGCGTTATTCAGTCCGGTGTAGACCACACTTATCAAAACTTTATTAAGTTAGTAGCAGATGCGCGCAAAAAAGAAGTAGCCGAAATTCACGAAGTCGCCCAAGGCCATGTATGGACTGGTGCAAAAGCCAAAGAACTTGGCTTGGTGGATAATCTTGGCACTTTAAACGATGTAATCGCCGCCGCCGCCACCAAAGCAGCTCTAGATAATTACAGCGTAAAACTCATCACCCAAAAACTTTCACCCAAAGAAGAATTGATTCGCAAACTAGTGGGTGAAGACGCAAAAGGTTTTATTCCAAAATCCTTATTAAAACCTTTGGTGGATTTACAGAATGTGCAGCAGGAATTATCACCCCTGCTAAAACCGTTAATGGCTCTGCAAAAAATGACCGACCCGCAAGGTATTTATGCGAGTTGTTTGGAGTGCGTTAGCCCGTAGGGTTTTATTGAGAAACGAAAACGACAAAGGCCAGCGACTTGCTGGTCTTTTTCATTAGTGGTGTGAAGCAATCTTAATTTATTCCCAACGCTTAGCGGCCTGTAAATCTTTTTCTTGCGACTCCACCCATACACTGCCCGCTTTGGTTAACTCTTTTTTCCAAAAGGGTGCGCGGGTTTTTAAGTAGTCCATTAGAAATTCTGCGGCATGAAAAGCATCTTCGCGGTGGGCACTGCTGACGCCGACAAACACGATATTGTCGCCGAGGTGTAAATCGCCGATGCGGTGAATAATTTTCCATCGCAGAATTTTCCAGCGAGATTGTGCTTCATCCACAATCGCTTGCAGAGATTTCTCTGTCATACCGGGGTAATGCTCTAAATGCAAACCCAACACATCGCGGCCCAAATTTAAATCGCGCACGCGGCCTACGAAGGTGACAACGGCGCCTGCGGCTGTATCGTCTGCGACAAGTGCTTTGTATTCTTCGCCTACATCAAAATCATTTTGTTGAATTACAATCATCTTAACCGCCTACATAAAAGCTTCACTAACCGCCCGTTACTGGCGGAAAGAAAGCAACTTCATCGCCATTTTGAATAACGTGAGACGCCTTTACCAAAGTTTGGTTTACCGAGAACAATAATTTATCGCTCGCTAAAAACTCTAACCAAGTGGGGTGAAGCTCTATTAGCTTTTCGCGTAAACCTGTCACACTCGAATCTGCAGGTAGTTCTACACTTAACTTTTCACATTGCAATTGCTCGCGCAGTTGCGCAAAAAATAAAACGGTAATCACAAGCTACGCCTCTCTTTGATAATGGCCGCGGCGGCCACCAGATTTTTCAAGCAGGCACATATTGTCAATAACCATGCCCATATCTACCGCTTTGCACATATCGTAAATCGTTAGCGCTGCCACACTCGCAGCGGTAAGCGCTTCCATCTCTACGCCGGTTTGGCCAGTGAGCTTGCACAAGGTGTAAATTTCTACTGAATGGTCTTGCGGATTAATTTTAAAATCTACCGCCACCTTGCTCAGCATTAAGGGGTGACAAAGCGGAATTAAATCGGCGCATTTTTTTGCGGCTTGAATGCCCGCAATGCGCGCAACGGCAAGCACATCGCCTTTTTTCAAATTATTCGCCTGAATTTGTGCGAGGGTTTCGGGCTGCATAATTACGCGCGCAAAGGCACGCGCTTCACGTACGGTAGAGGGCTTTTCGCTCACATCCACCATGCTGGCTTTGCCTTGTTCGTCGATATGGGTTAGTGACATAAAAATCTCAAATTATTAACAACTATATTAAGTGGTATCATAAGCGCCCCTTAAGACCACGTCAGCAATCATTTTACGCAACTCCTTTACTAATCAACTTATATAAATCGACCCGACCGATGACCTTAGCGAAAATTAACCGCCGTTTTACCGCCGCCCCCATGATGGAGTGGTCGGATACCCATTGCCGCAGCTTTTGGCGTTTACTCACCAAAGAAGCCGTGCTCTACAGCGAAATGGTAACGACTGGCGCGCTGATTCACGGCGACCGCAAACGCTTTTTGGAGTTTAACGCCTGTGAACATCCGCTCGCATTGCAATTGGGGGGCAGCGACCCTAAAGCCTTGGCTGAATGCGCCCGCATCGCAGAAGACTGGGGTTATAACGAGGTAAATTTGAACTGCGGCTGCCCTAGTGACCGCGTTCAAAACAACATGATTGGCGCCTGCTTAATGGCGGAGCCAAAGCTGGTCGCAGAGTGCATAGCCGCCATGCAAGCGGCAGTGAAGATTCCTGTGACCATCAAACATCGTATCGGCATAGACGATATGGAAGATTATGAGGGCATGCTGGATTTTGTACGCACAGTAGCGGATACCGGCTGTAAGACTTTTATAGTGCATGCCCGCAAAGCTTGGCTAAAAGGCTTAAGCCCAAAAGAAAACCGT
>SYDJ01000027.1 GCA_005801205.1 Gammaproteobacteria bacterium | reverse complement strand
CGGCCATCGCAATTTAGAAGAGACGATTTTTAAGACTAATCTGGAAGCGGCTACTGCAATTGCACGTCAGCTTAGGTTGCGAAATCTGGGTGGGATTATCATCCTCGACTTTATTGATATGCAGGATCAAGAACACCAGCGCCAAGTTTTGCGCACGCTGGAAAAAGCGCTGGAAAAAGATCACGCCAAAACTCGAATCACGGGTGTCTCGGAATTGGGCTTAGTGGAAATGGCACGCAAGCGTACCCGTGAATCTCTCGGTCAAATGCTCTGTGAGCCATGCCCAGTGTGTGCTGGTCGTGGCCAAGTGAAATCTGCCGAAACGGTATGCTATGAAATTTTTCGTGAGATTTTGCGCGAGTCGCGCTCTTACGACAACCAGAAGTTTCTGGTGTTAGCAGCGCCTTTAGTAGTAGATAGATTGCTCGATGAAGAGGCCGCCTACGTGGCCGATTTGGAAGCCTTTATTGGCCGCACCATAGAGTTTCAGGTGGAGAGCCTCTTCACCCAAGAGCAGTACGATATTGTGTTGGTGTAGCTCTTTAGCTAATCGTCATCCCCGCGAAGGCGGGGATGACGACTTCCAAATAATGTAGCCTTACCGATTTAGAAGTATTTTAGGAAGTACTGATTAGCATGACAGTTGTATTTTTATGACCGCTTATCTTCGTAAATTTATTAAGTGGTTTTATCTCTTATTTGCCCTTGCCGCCATTACGGTTGCTGTGGTGGTTCAGGCTGGGCGCAGTTTTTCGCACCTCTTAGCTGATTACCCGCAAGAAGTGAGCAGCTATCTCTCCTACAAATTGAATGCCAAGGTCAGCATAGGTGCTATCAGTGCCGAATGGGTTGGCCTAAAACCTATGGTGGACGTGCGCAAACTGCGTATTGTGAGCCAAGCCGACAAACCTATCATTGCACTAGAACACGCCCGTATGCGCTTGGATCTATTGGGCAGTTTTGCCCATGCGCGTTTGGTGTGGAGCGCTTTACAACTTGATCATGTGGAAATGGAGTTTGTGCAAACGCCTGATGGTTTTTGGCACATTCCGGGTCTGCCAAAACGCACCGAAACGACAGATCAAACGGCGGAACTAGATCCATTAATCGATATGTCGCTCCTATCGCGCCGTATTGAGTTCTCCCGTACCCAATTAAGCTTTAAGTTTGCCTCTGGCACTACAACAACCCTCAACTCGCCATTATTGCGCATGGAAAATGCGGGTGATTTTCATCGTCTTGTGCTGGATGTAGATGTGGCGGGCAAACCTAAAACGCTGAGTTTGATTGCTGAAGGTAAGGGCGACCCTCGCAAGAAAAAAACCTTTAGCAGTAAAGCCTTTGTCCAACTTAACCAGTTTCCCACCAACGAACCCATAGCCGCCGTAACCGCATTTTTATTGCGTGGCATTAAGGCTGAGGTTCACAGCCAAGGCGCGCTCGATGCCAGCTTGTGGTTCAGCAGCCACCCACAGCGCGAAGGTTTTGATTTGGTGGGCAAGCTCGGTATTCAACGCTTGGGCGTGCCCGTTCTTGGTCGCAGTTTGACCTTGGATAGTTTTAGCACCGATGTAGTAGGCCATTGGCTTTATAGCGGAAAGTGGCAGCTAGCGCTCCAGCACATTAATGCTAAAGCCAACGAGCAAAAAATTGAAGATTTGAATTTTGCCGCCTCCGCCGCGAGTTATACCGACCCCGTAATGCTGCATATGCAACGCTTGGATCTAGAGCATTTGAATCAAGCTTTAGATGGTGCAGGTGTCTTAGGTGATGGCAAGCTGCGCGATGTCATGAGTCAGCTAAGCCCACACGGCGAACTGCATAATGTGCGCGTGACCATTCCCACCCAGAGCCCACAGGGCTGGGAGTTACAGGCTAATTTAGTGCAAGTAGGGGTCAATGCGTGGCATGGTGTGCCCGCACTGCGCAAGGTAGACGGTCTAGTGTACGCGCATCAACATGGCGGTTTTGTGGATATTGACAGTCGCCACGGCTTCAGCATGCACTATTTGCCCACCTATGCGGCACCTATGGAGTATCAGCAAGCCAAAGGCCGCGTGGCTTGGTCGCTAGAACCTGAAAAGAATCAAATCTATGTTAATAGCGGTGCCTTGGAATTCGCCAATGGCGATGAACACGCCAAGGGTTATATGTGGCTGTCGATACCTTGGCACCGCAATACCGGCGATATAGATCTTTATCTGCAAATTGGCGCCACTAAATTAGGTGCAAGTCTTTACAGTAAATATACGCCGGCAGTTGTCCCCAAATCGCTGTTGACGTGGCTGGAAAAAAGTATTGGCCCCAATAACGCGGGCATCGTTAATGAGGTTGGCTTCGTCTATCGTGGCACCCTCAATAATCGCAATCCCGCTATGCGCAGCCACCAATTATTTGTGGATATGAACAACGCCCAGCTGAACTATCACCCCGAATGGCCTGCCTTGAATGAGATTAATGGGCGTTTGCTAGTAAGTGATAATGATATTTTCGCCAGTGTAGAGAGCGCGACTTTATTGAATAGCAAGCTTGGTTCCACCCAGATAAGTGCGCGCCCCAATCCCGATGGTCATGGCTCACTACTGCGCGTGGAGGGCAGTGTGACTGGCGGTGCGGATGATGGCATGCGGGTGCTACGTGAGAGTATGTTGCGCCGTTACATTGGTGCCAATATGGATACCTGGGTGCTGGATGGCGATATGCAAACCCAACTCAAGATCGCTGTTCCGCTTGACCCTGCTGGCAGCGGCGCGAGCCAACAGGTGGATATAGATCTTCAATCGCCCCATTTTGAAATGGGTAACATTAAATTGGCGATGCAAAATATCAAGGGCCGTATTAGCTTCAACGAAACAACAGGCCTAAGCAGTGAAGGCCTCAGCGGCATTCTTTTTGGTGAACCGGTAAAGGCGCTCTTAACCACTAAAAAGCAAGGCGATGCCAGTCAAACTTTGGTTGAAGTGGCGGGCGAAGTCGATAGCAAAGTGCTTGCAAAATGGACAGAGCGCCCAGAAGTGTTGTTCATGCGTGGGCAGCTCCCCTATCAGGCTGTAGTTGAGCTGAACCACAAATCCAGCAAAAGTGAAGTACGAGATTCCAGTCAAGCGATTGCAGTGATTAAGGTTAACAGCGCTCTTTCTGGTGTTGATGTGGATCTGCCGGCACCTTACGCTAAATCGCCTGAAACCGAGCGCCCACTGCAATTTACCATGTCGCTATTTGAGCGCAGCTCGTTAATTCACGTGGCCTACGATAATCAGCTAGAGGCATTGTTTGAGTTAGACCCGCAGCAGCAAAACAAACTTACGAATGCCAATATCGCCCTCGGCAGCCCAGCAAAGCTGGCAACCGAACCACAGTTTTTAATGAGCGGTAAGCTGCCCGGTTTGGATATAGAGCCTTGGAAAAAAGTGCAGCAGCGCTACCTTGATTTCAACGCGCAAATAGCGGCAATGCTATTAAAGCCAAAAGTAGAAAACCATGAGCCAGCTAATGAGCTGGCGGTGAAAGACACGCGTCTGGTGGCTGGTTTGCCTTTCCGTGCTGAAGTCTTGTTGGCGCATTACCAAGTGGGGCCTTTGGCGCTGGAGAATATTCAGGTCCGTGCGGAGCGCTTGATAGATGGTTGGAAAGTCGGGTTTATCAATCCCCTAGCGGTTGGCGACATACTTCTACCTGACGGTAATACTCATCCTTTAGCGATTAGCTTGGAATCTTTGCGCCTAACCAGTCAAGGCTTGGGCTTAACCAATGTTGATCCAGCCGAAGCGGCGCTTGGCCTCTCTAAAAAAGCCCGTATCAGTATAGATCCACGCCTTTTACCTTTGGCAGATATCAGCGTAGCTGCACTCTATATGGATGAGGTCAACTATGGTAATTGGTCATTACAAGTTCGCCCCACCACCCAAGGCGTAGTTTTCGACAATATTCACGGCAGCGTAAAAGGCGTGACAGTGGGCGGTTTAGATGACAAGGCAGAGGGTGCCAAAATGGAATGGTTGGTGGCTGATTCGGTAGCCAGTACGCATTTTGTGGGTGCCTTGTCTGCGGGCAATGTTTCCGATGTACTACGCGAATGGCAAAAGCCAGATATGCTCGAAAGCCAAGCGGCGCGTTTCAAGGTGGATGCAATGTGGGCTGGTGATCCGCAAGATTTCGCTCTGAAAAAAATGGCGGGTAGCATTGATATCTGGCTGGAAAAAGGCCGCTTCAAAAATAACCCTAGTCCCGGTAGTGATGGCCTTCTACGGTTGATGGCTATTCTCAATTTTGATTCGCTCGCGCGTCGCCTGCGCTTGGATTTTTCGGATCTTTATAAAAGCGGGTTGGCTTACGATGAAATCAGCGGCAAGGCCAGTTTTGTGCCAGGGACTATGACTTTCACCGAACCACTTTCGGTAAAAACGCCTTCAAGCCGTTTACAAATGGCGGGTAAGTTAGATTTAGAAAACGAAAAAATTGATGCGCGTTTAATCGCAACTTTGCCAGTAGTAGGGAGCTATACGTTCTTCACTGCCTTGGTAACCGGCTTGCCAGCCGCTGCTGGCATTTATGTCGTCAGCAAGTTGTTTAAGAAACAAGTAGACCGTGCTACCAGTATTAGCTACAGCATTCGTGGAAGTTGGAGCGAGCCGAAAATGAATTTCAATCGCCTGTTTGAGAGCGAAGAAGACTTGATTAAAAGCGTGGATAGCACCGAAAAAGTGGCTAAGAATAGGAAGCGAAAACTTAAGAAGTAAAAATGAAAACGGCGACTTTAGGGTGCCGTTTTTCATTGCCGGAACAGAATCTTAATCCTGCAGCTCTAGTTGCTCGCGAATATAGGAAAAGAGTTTGCGCGAGCTTTTGGGTGGTAGATTTTCTTCGCGCTCTTTTTGCGCGCTGCGCACCAGTTGTTTTAGGTGTTGCACATCAATGCCAGGGCAGTTAGTGACAAGTGTTTGGAAAATTTGCTTGTCACCATCAATCAGCATATCGCGGAAGCGCTCAACTTGGTGTTGGCGATTTATATATTGATCGCTGCGCGCCTGCACTTTATCCACGGCGGCTTGAATTTCTTCGTGATTGGTTTCACGCATGATTTTGCCAATCAGTTGCAAATGGCGACGGCGAGCTTCGCGGTGCGGCATTTTGCGCGCTTGATGAATGGCATCGAGCAATTTTTCTTCGGCGGGAATCATCGCCAGTTGCTTATCATTAAAGTCGATAAGCAGTTCGCCCAGCTTTTGCAGCGCGGTCATTTCGCGCTTTGCTTGCGATTTACTGCGGATGTAATCGTCGGGGTTAATGTCGTCGTATTTGTAAACCATAGTATTGCCTAAACGCTAGTGTTGCCGTAATAACAAACAGAAGGTGCTGAGTACTGAAGTGGATCAAAAAAGGGCGCACAGGGTAGGTGAACTGAGTCTAAATAACAATCTTTGTTTTAAAACGGCTAGCGTCCGTTGTAGAGAAAGTAAGCTACTCATCTTCCTCAAAGCGGTTATTGATCAGTGCGCGAATAGCGTCCATTGCCTGTGCTTCATCGTCACCCTCGGTAGAAACCTCAAGATCGGTGCCTTGGGTTGCAGCCAAGAGCATGAGTGACATAACGCTTTTAGCATCTATCCAACTACCGTTGGTGCGCGCTTGGGTACGGCAGCCAAATTGCGCCGATAGCGTGGCAAACTTAGCTGCTGCGCGTGCGTGTAGGCCGCGTTTGTTAATGATGGTAATAGTTTCAGTCAGCATAATTTAGTTTTTCTTGTGTTTATGTATGTCGCGGTGTCTGACCTGAACATCGCTATACTGGTCGTCGAAATGGGCTTTTAATCGCTCGCTCAAATAGACTGAGCGGTGTTGGCCGCCTGTGCAACCTACTGCAATGGTAATGTAGCTGCGGTTGTTGGCTTGGTAGCGCGGCAGCCAGCGAGTCATAAATTGCTCAATATCTTGATACATCTCATTTACGGCTTCCTCCGCTTCTAGAAAATCAATCACATCCTGATCTTTGCCGGTCAGGGGGCGCAGATTAGGTTTCCAGTGCGGGTTGGGCAGGCAGCGCGCATCAAATACCAAATCGGCGTTAACCGGTACACCGTGTTTGAAACCAAAGGATTCAAACAAAATCGCCATGTTGGTTAGGCTTCTGCCTACCACACGTTCTTTTACCAAATCGCGCAATTCGTGCAGTGTTAAGTGGCTGGTGTCAATAATTTGGTCAGCCGTGTCGCGAATCGGCTCCAATAATTCCTGCTCGTTGCTAATGGCTTCGGCCAAATTGGTGTGCTTGTCGCTGAGCGGATGCTTGCGGCGTGTTTCGCTAAAGCGCTGAATTAATACCGACGATTGCGAATCTAAAAAAATCACCGTAAAGGGTAAGTGTGCTTCTTTAAGCGTACTGATCATTTGCGGGAATATCTGTAAATCTTTCCACGCATTGCGCACATCTATACCTATCGCAAACTTGTGCTGATCGTCTTTGTGAATTTCAATTTGTGCGACGAGTGCAGGCAATAAGCTTACGGGCAAATTGTCGATACAGTTGTAGCCCACATCTTCCAATACATGCAGTGCGGTACTTTTACCTGAGCCGGATAGCCCGCTCACAATGACTAATTGCATAAGCATTTTTCCCTGTAAAAATTAACCGCTACTAGAACAAGGGTACATCTGAATAATCATGATTAATTTACTGCCGCGTTGTAGAGCGCGGCATTCGTGTCCGCAGTGCGCAGTCGATTACGGAATTCGCTGCGTGTTAGTGCGCCTGCAAGCGCCGCTAAATTCTTTAAGTGTTCGTCGTGCGCTTCTTCGGGCACGAGCATGGCAAATAAAATATCGACGGGTTCAGCGTCAATAGCATCAAATTCTATGGGCTGGCTGAGCGTAATTAGCGCGCCTATTGCACCAGCACTGATACTGACACGGCAGTGCGGAATCGCAATGCCGTGCCCAATGCCTGTTGACCCTAAGCGCTCGCGCGCCAAAAACCGACGCAGCAAATCGTCGGCATCAATGCCGGAAATATCCTGCGCGATGGTTTGCGCTAATAATTCCAGTGCACTTCTTTTGCCGCTGGCTTCAAGGCCACTGCGAGTGCGCTCAGGTGTTAACAGTGATTGTATTTGCATAGTGTTGGTTGCACTTTTTACCTAGTTTAGGCTGCGCCTAGCGATGACTACGCATCTTTTCTTTGTGTTTAATCAGCTGACGGTCAAGCTTGTCGGCCAGTGAATCTATAGCTGCATATAAATCTACATCAGTTGCGTCGGCAAAAATATCTTTACCGCTAACGTGCAACGTGGCTTCCGCTTTTTGTTCAAGTTTATCAACCGAGAGAATGACGTGAGTATTGGTTATACGGTCGTGATGATGATTTAAGCGTTCAAGCTTACTGATCACATACTCTCTCATGGATTCGGTAACTTCTACGTGGTGGCCACTGACATTTATTTGCATAGATACTTCCTCGGTGGTTTGCGTGAATGCCAAATACATTCACAAAATATTTTGCTGTATTAAAGTGTTTTGCGCTCATTCGATGGCGGTATATTCAACGACTCGCGATATTTTGCGATGGTACGGCGGGCTACTTGAATACCTTGCTCGCCAAGCAAATCGGTAATTTTGCTATCGCTTAAGGGTTTTTTGGGATTCTCTGCAAGCACTAATTTTTTGATCAGCGCGCGAATCGCAGTGGATGAACATTCGCCGCCAGAATCTGTACTTACATGGCTGGAGAAAAAATACTTCAGCTCAAAAATTCCTTGGGGCGTGTGCATAAATTTTTGGGTGGTTACACGTGAAATAGTGGATTCGTGCATCTCCACAATTTCGGCGATATCGTGCAGCACCAGAGGCTTCATCGCTTCTGCGCCATAATCTAAAAAGCCGCGCTGTTTTTCTACAATGCAACTGGCCACTTTCAACAGAGTTTCGTTGCGGCTTTGTAAGCTTTTTAAGAACCAGCGAGCTTCTTGCAAATTATCTTTTAAGAAGGTGTTGTCGCTGCTGGAATCCGCGCGTTTTACCAGCGAGGCATAATCCGAGTTAATTCGTAAGCGCGGCGCAATTTCTGGGTTTAATTCCACCACCCAGCGGCCTTCGCGTTTATCGACAAAGACATCGGGCACTACATATTCGGTGTCGCCGCTGGCAATAATATCGCCGGGGCGTGGGTTCAAGCTTTGAATCAGGGCTACTGCTTGGCTGAGTTCATCTTCTCTGAGTTTGGTGCGGCGCATTAGCTGGCGGAAATCGCGGCTGGCTAAGAGGGGTAAATATTGTTTGGCGATTAATTTCGCTTCTGCTAAAAATGGCGTTTTGGGGTCGAATTGATGTAACTGTACGGTCAAACATTCTGCCAAGTTTTGGCTGCAAGCGCCGCAGGGGTCGAATTGTTGAATACGATGCTGCACGGCTTCAACTTCATCTAACTCTAAATCATCCCATTCGCTCACTAGACCGCTGAGAATATCTTCTAGTGTGACTGACAGCATGCCACTAGGTTCAACCGCATCAATAATTGCCATGGCTATAATGCGGTCGCGATCTGACATGGGGGTGAGATTGAGTTGCCACATCAAATGATCATAAAGCGAATCTGTTGCTGCGCGGCGGCTTTCAAAATCGCCGTCTTCATTATCATAATTACTTGAGCTACTGGCTTGGTTGGTTTGGTAAACGTCGTCCCAGCTGGTATCTACCGGCAAGTCTGCGGGAATGGCTTCGTTCCATTCGGTGGCGCTTTCGCTGTAATCATCGGTGCCAGAATAGTTGTCGGTATCACCAAAGCCTTCACCCTCACTAAAACCGTCGCCATTACTAAAACTGGTATCGGCAAAGCCTTCGTCCCCAAACTTATCGCTGCTGGATTCGCTGTAGGTAATTTCACCGGAATAGCTTTCACTGAAGTCATCGCTATTGCTATCGCCCGTGGCCGCAATTTCTTGGGATCGAACGTAATCGCTGTCTTCAAATTCGTTGCTGGGTGCGGCGGGTGCGTCAAAGCTATCTTCCACCTCCAGCATGGGGTTGGAGTCTAACGCTTCTTGAATTTCTAGCTGGAGATCGAGAGTAGACAATTGCAGTAGGCGAATGGCCTGTTGCAATTGTGGAGTCATGGTCAGATGCTGACCCATTTTAAGTTGGAGAGATTGCTTCATTATTAGGACGAAAAACCCCTAGCTGGTAAAAGGCGCCGGCAAAAAACTGCGGGCAAACTAAACACTGTTACGTGGAGTTTAGTCAGGGTTTGCGCACTAGGCAATAACTCTGTAACGCTAAAGGGAAATATTTAAAGCAATCTTTATGCCTAACGGTCAAAAACTCGCCATTGTCAAGCAACCGGAAGAGATAAATGACGAGTTTAAAATTAAGATGACGGAGGATTAAAGCTTGAAATCATCGCCGAGATAAACGTGGCGAACCTTTTCGTTAGCGAGAATGGCTGCTGAGTTACCGGAAGCAATGATGTATCCCTCGCTTACAATATAAGCCGTT
>SYDJ01000026.1 GCA_005801205.1 Gammaproteobacteria bacterium | reverse complement strand
TGCCGAGTGAAACTTGACCGTCGCCCCCGATAACCACTTGGTCATCGCGGCGAACACACAGAATAGTAGTCACAAAAAATCCTTACAGAATGGGCTAGCATGAGTTACACAAAGTGGGGGCATTGCGGGAGATTTCAAGCGGAACTCAACGCCTAACAGATTTTTAAATGTGTTAGGCGCTGGCGAGTTTGCGGTGAGTTATTTCTTCGCGTTTTTCGCGCGTTTTAATACTAGTGCCGTGTACTGATTATTCACCAACGCTGAACGTGCTGTTGCCAGTTTTTCTTGCGAGTCAAAAGGGCCAACGACTACGCGATGCCAAATTTCACCTTTGTGGATTTCCACCGATTCAATGTGCGCATCCAAGTTAAGCAGAATCAATTGCGCGCGAAGTTTGTCGGCTTCAGCTTGATTAGGGAATGAGCCCACTTGCAGAATATATTCGATATTGCTTGCGGGATTTTCAGCCGCTTTTTCAGCGTCACCGATAGTTTCAGTGGCGGGCACAATTTGCTCGCTCTCTTGCAAAAGCTTGTAAAAATCAAAACGAGGTTTCGGTGTTTTGGATTCGCTTTCTGCAGGCTTGGTTGCTTCAACAGCAGGGCCTTGCACAGGTTTTGGTTTGTGCAGCGTAAATACCAAAGTCATCGCAAATGCGCCAAAAATCGCGCCCATCACAAACCATAGCCACGCGGGTGCAGGCTTACCTTTGGGGGCGGAAGCTCGGCGATTAGGGGCTGCGTTGCGTCTTGCGAAATCTCTACTCATGCTAATAGGTTATCTACAGGTGCGAAAAGGTTGCGCGATTGTAATGGTAATGTGCGGGGGAGTCACTCATCGCGTACTTTTCAGGTGTTTGGCGGGGCTTGTAAGTCTTTGGCAGGTGCTTGTAAGTTTTCGGTAGGCGCTTGAGATCTCTCAGAGTGAATCAAGCGCTGTTTTAAGGGTGTTGGTATAGGCATCGAAATTGTGGATATCGCCATGGCCCGCGCCTTCTATCTCGACCAAGCGCGCATTAGGGTTGAGTTTTACCAGACGGTTGCTGTGTTCGCTGGCGATAAGCTGGTCGCTAGTACCATGCAATAATAGAATTTTGGTGGGGAGTTCCGGTAAAAGTTGATCGGTTCTTAAGGGGTAACGCAGGATAAATGGCGGCACCCAAGGGTAATATTCCCGCGCCATAGCCATCATGCTAGTGTAGGGCGATACCAGCACCACTAAATCGGCGTGGGTTTGCGTTGCCAGCTTTGAAGCCAAGCCAGTGCCGAGTGAGCGACCATAAAATACCTTTTTCTTATCCTTATAGTTGTGCGCAACGTAATTCCACGCACGCAACACGTCATCGTTTAACTGCGCTTCGCTTTCAATCTTGCCAGTGCTTTTACCAAAACCGCGATAATCCAACATAAGCACGTCATATCCTGTGCTCAGCCAGAAATCGGTATGGGTAAACCAGGTTTCCAAATTGCCTGCATTACCGTGTAAAAACAGCACTATACCTTTGCTCTGTTCGGCGGGCTGGTGCAAATAAAGTGCGTGCAATTTTGCATCGGGCACATCGATATAGACTTCGGAGGTGTAAGGCAGCTCAAACGTAAATTTGGGGGCGAGTGGCTCGGGGTGAAACAAAAGTTTTTCTTGCTGGTTCCAAATGGCCGCAACGAGCAATCCCCACACGGCTAGCGCAAGAAGCGCTAACCTGACAAGCCTGCGGCGCCAACGTTGCAAAAAGCTTGGTGGCGGCTGGTAGGCAGGAATCGCTGTTTCGGTAATGGGTTGATGCATGAGTTATTAGCCGCTTGGTATTGCAGGTAATACGGATTAAACCCTATTTTGGATTCGGGTGAATCTGTTTTTGTCACAGATTAAGATGTTGATGTGACCCGCAAGGCTATCTTGTGCTGCTTTTGTGCTACTCTTGGATTTCCAGCTTTTTTGAGGGTTAGCCATGTCTACCACCACCATTCGTTTGCCGGATGATTTGAAGGCGCGGGTAACCGCCGTTGCAGGGCAGGCAGGCGTTAGCCCGCATAACTTTATTTTACAGGCGATAGCCGAAAAAACGGCGGCTGAAGAAGTGCGAAACGATTTTCATCAAGAAGCCGATACGCGCTACGCCAAGTTGCTGGCTTCTGGTCAAACTATCCCTTGGGCAGATATGCGCGCGTACCTAGAAACGCGTGCAGCTGGCCAACACGATGCACCCATTCCACACACTAAACCTGCGCTTTAGCAATGGCACAGATTCAATTAGCCCCAGAAGTCGGTGGCGATATAGAGCGTATTTTGGAACATTTAGCGCTTTATGATGTGCAAAACAGCCCAGCTCGTATTCATGAAATTATTCAAGCCATTGCCGTGTTAGAGCACAACCCACTGATTGGCCGCCCCGTGGAAGGCGGAAAGCGCGAGCTGGTTATTGGCAAACAAACTCGCGGCTATTTGGCGCTGTATAAATATGTTGCAGAGGCGGATATTGTTTTTGTGTTGGCGATTCGTAGTCAGCGCGAAGCGGGTTATGCTTAGCCCGTAAGCAGCGAAACGTATTGCGGGGATTGTGAATCGTCATTAATTGCCCCTTTAAAATGCTTCGCGCCTTACTGGCTATTTTTACGGATCATCTTTAGGCCATCTCAGTGGCATAAACTTTCACTTAATCTCTGCGATCTGTGATTGACGATATTGCCCCATTAAAATAGTCGCCATCACCGTTAATAACAGCGTGAGGGCAATATAAATAATCGCCTGCCACCCCAAGCTTTCATAGAGCCAGCCTGTTAACCCTGAAATAAACGTAATAAAGCTGAAGGTGACAAATTCATTAATGGATTGTAAACGGCTCCGTAAACCTATGTCGGCTATTTGAGTTAGCAATGTGCTGCCACCCATGTACATAAAATTCCAGCCAATGCCTACGGTTAGCAATGAAAAGTGAAAAACGTTTAAGGTTGTTCCCATCAATGCCAGCGCGCAACCCGTGAGTAAAATGGCTGTGCCTGTTAAAGCAATTTTTTGTGCTCCAAAGCGCGCAATCAGTTTTCCGGTTATTAGCGAGGGTGCAAACATGCCCAACAAGTGCCATTGAATAACACTGGCTGCATCTTGAGGGTGATAACCGCAGCCAGACATGGCTAAAGGGCTTGCAATCATCACCATGCCCATCATGGCGTAGCCACTGGTGCAAAATAACATCGCACAAAAGGCTTGAAACTTAATGGATTGGAATGAAAAGGCTGGCAATGTCATAGCGGTGTTGCGCGGTGGTAGGGGCACGCACGCGAGCAGTGGCAGTGCAACAAGGGCGAGAATGGCGGTGGCGGTGTAGGAGCCAAGGTAATCCGCACTAAAAAAATGCAAACTGTGGCTGCCAATCATTGGCCCCGCTAGCGCCGCTAAAATCCCCCCATTTAATACCCATGCAATGGCAGTGCTTTTATGCTCTGCCGATACGGCATCTGCAGCTGCAAAGCGATAGTACATAGCCGAGGCTTGATAAAGCCCCATAAAAGCACCTGCCAGACAAAACAAGCTAAATGAATGGCTGGCGATGGCCAACACAGCGCATGCAGCGCCCATCGCCCCCATAAATGCCCCAGCTATAAACGCTTTACGATAACCAAACTGCGCCAGAATACGGGGCATTGAAAGTGTTAATGCGGCTGTTCCGCCCATCATAAAAAATAATGGCAAGGTTGCCATGCTGGCCGAAGGCGCCAGCACTTTTCCTACGAGCGCGTTAAATGCTAGGCCAACGGCAACGGCTGCCATAAATAAAAACTGGCATAAACCCAGTATGAGTGAGGTGTAAGACATAGTTCTTCCCTTTACAAAGTAAATGCGCATTTAAGCAACGTAAAAGCGCATTTAACCATAGCGGGTTGTGATTAGTAAAAGAAAGCAAGTTTGGTGCATAGAACTCAACAGATTGCGCTCGCTGTTTTTTGTTGCGGCGAATGTTTATTGCCGAAGAGTTTCCAGAGTGAAATTAGGTGGAACCACAACCACAAAGGTGCAGGTAAAAATACGGCGTACATCATGGTATGGTGCGGCCCAAGCTCGGGTAGCAAAATTAATGCAATCGATGAGGCGACGATCAGAATGTCGGCCAAACCAAAAATATTCGCAAATACTATCCGTGAATTTCCGTACAGCTTTTTAGATGCAGTAAACGCAGCGATTAAACCAAGAAAGCCTGCGGTTATATGGGTAAAACCGTCAATGACACCAAAAGTTAAGGGGATGTGTGACTGCGCTGCCTGCATTAAAAAACCGGCACCAAAAAATACGCGAATGCCTTGCATTAGCATGAATTGTTCTTGCGTTAACCCAAGCAATCGTTTGCGGATGGCGGGTGTTAATAGTAACACTAAACCGACTAAACCAACTGCGGCAAAAATGATGATTAAAAATGCGATGCCAGATATGTTTTGCGGAAAGAGTAGCTGATGATTAATAAACAAATGTAGCCCGCAAAGCCAAACCACGAGGGCGGCGCCAATCGCCCAAGGCATTTTCCCCGATGCGTTCAGTGACAGCACCCACAAGGTGTAAACAATCATAAATACATTTAATACCATTGCTGACAGAACAAAAAAATTACTGCTCATATAGACCTCTTTATTGGTTAGTTTGTTGGCGAAGGAGAGTTACTTGCTCACCAGCAACGCCCCAGTTATCGGTGTTAATTTCGTCGATGATGACAAATATTGTTTTAGGGTTTTTGTGCAATACGGTCTGCAACAGTTGCGTTACCCCCGTGATTAATTGCTGCTTTTGTGCGGATGTGACTGACTCATCGGTGACTTTGATATTTACATAGGGCATTTATATTCTCCAGCTAATTGTTGTATGTGCAACTATTTGGGTAAAAAATTAAAGCTTGTTGCTTGCTTTACGAATCCAATCAACGGTTGATTTAAGTTCTTCAACTGAAAAGAGCGCTTGCATTTTTTGGTATAAATCAGCGCCTATTCTATTGAGTGGCTCTTTTAGCGCGAGGGCTTTTTCAGTGGGAAATATACAGTGTTCTTTTAAGTTCCCATTAGGTGAGGCTGCTCGGTAAAGGTAGCCTTCAATAACCATTTTATCGACAAAGCGAGTAATGGTGGATTTATCCAGCGACAGCTCTGTAACAATATCTCTTTGCACCAATCCCGGTTTGTCTAGCACAAGGCGCAATAGATAGGCATGCGCTGGCGCCAAGCCGAGCTCTGAATAGGCATCTATCCAAACCTTCTCGATTTTTCTACTAAAAACATTGGTATTAAAATAAAGGCAGCGGTCAAACATAGCTAGGCTTCTTTGTTGTATGTGCAACATAATTGCATCCGTTCAAGTTTGTGTCAACTATTTTTACGGATTCTGTTTTATTTACCCCATTTCAGACGGGTCAACATCCACCGCCCAGCGCACGCGTTTACTTAATGCGCTTGCCTCTAATTTTTCTACTAGTTGTGTTAACAAATGTTGCAAGGGCTTGCGTTGTGCGCTGTTGAACTGTAACTGAAATCTAAACCGGTCGCCGCGTCTTTCTATCATGGCGGGTAGCGGGCCTAAATAATTTAAGTGCGGGCTGGCGGGAAAGAGCGCTTGGGCTTCATGGCGGGCGAGTTTTAAAAATTCCAGCGCGATTTCTGGGCGTTTGCTTTCCGCGCGCAATAGTGCGAGGTATCGGTAGGGTGGCAGTTGCGTGATTTGGCGCTCGGCTAAAATCAAATCGGCAAAGGCTTGGTAGCCTTTGAAAAACAGGGTTTGCACCAGCGGGTGATCGGTGTGGTGACTTTGTAAAATCACTCGCCCCATTTTTTCTGCACGCCCAGCGCGACCAGCCACTTGCAACAAGAGTTGCCCCATGCGTTCTGCGCCGCGAAAATCGGTGCTGAATAATCCTGCATCGGCATCGATGATGACCACCAAAGTGACATCGGCAAAGTGATGGCCTTTGGCGAGCATTTGGGTGCCGATTAGAATGCACGGCTCGCCTTGGTGAACTTCGTTAAGGATTTTGTCCATCGCATTTTTGTTGCGCGTGGAGTCGCGGTCTACGCGGATAATGGGCGTGGCGGGGAACCAATCTCGCAGGGCGATTTCGCTGCGCTCGGTGCCTTGGCCCAGCGGTTGCAGTTTGCTGCTTTTGCAGCTCGGACATTGTCGCGGAAGTGATCGTTGATGGCCGCAGTGGTGGCAGTGCAAATGGCGCGGGGTTTGGTGTACGGTCATGCGCACATCGCAATGCGGGCAGCTCGCCAGCCAGCCGCAATCATGACATTCCAGTGTGGGGGCGTAGCCGCGGCGATTGAGAAACACTAAAACTTGGTTGCCTGCCGCTATTTCGTTGCCGATAGCGATTTTGGTTTCCAGTGCAAAGCCCTCTGTGAGGGTTTGGCCGCGAATATCCAACAGCTGAATCTCTGGCGGTTTGGCGTTGCCTGCGCGAGCGTGTAAGTGCAAATGCTGGTAGCGGTTTTGCTGGGCATTGTTCAAAGTTTCCAGCGATGCGGTTGCCGAGCCGAGCACTAAGGGAATCTGCAATTTGTTGGCTCGTACCACGGCGAGGTCGCGCGCAGAATAGCGGAAGCCGTCTTGCTGTTTAAAGGAGCCGTCGTGCTCCTCGTCGATAATAATGATGCCAAGCTCGGGCATGGGGGTGAAAATGGCCGAGCGGGTGCCAATCAAAATTCGCGCTGTGCCAGAGCGTGCCTGTAGCCACGCATCCAAACGCTCGCGGTCATTTAAGCCAGAATGTAATGCAGCCACGTCTACCGCAAAACGCTTTTGAAAACGGGCGATGGTTTGCGGTGTTAAGCCAATCTCCGGCACCAATACTAAGGCTTGCTGGCCTTGTTCTAGCACTTTGGCGATGGCTTGGAGGTAGATTTCGGTTTTACCGCTGCCGGTTGCGCCATCCAATAAACTGACTTGAAACTGCCCAAATCCGATCTTATCGAATGCGATTTTCTGTTCATCGCTTAAGGTTAAAGGGGCTTGGCGAAAGATGTTGGCAGGTGTTGCTGGTGCATTTTTGTCGGCCAGTGTTTTCTCAATAATCCCCTTGTCTGTTAGCGTTTTGATAATGTTGGCGGGAATGTCTAAGGCTGCAATATCGCTGCGGCTGAGTTTTTTGTGTTGCTGTAGCGCATCCAATAATAAGGCTTGTTTGGGTGCACGCTTGAGTGCGCCAGAAGGTAAACCTTTGCCTTCGGTGGTGAGTTGCCAGCAGGCTTCGCGGCGTTCTTCAGCGGCTTCGCCTTGGCGTAACAGTACGGGTAGGGCGGTGCTCAGGGCTTCGCCTTCTGGGCATTGGTAATAATCGGCGGCCCATAAAATGAGATCGAGGAGGGCAGAATCCAGCGCGGGCATTTGGTCGATAATCGCCAAGGCAGGGCGCAACTTTTCGATATTTTGATCCGTATAGTTTTTCGTCTGAATTAATACGCCTGTCATTTCCTGATGCCCAAAGGGCACTCGCACCAAAATTCCTGCCGATAATGTACTGGCATCTGCATCGCTCATACCCACAGGCGCCAAATAATCAAAGCGGCGGCGTAGGGGCGTGGGCAGGGCAACTTCTAAAATGGTTTTTGGCATATCAGGAATGTATCAACCGAACAAAGCAAAACAGTCGCGCAGAATAGCTTATCTCTTGCTAGAGTGAAGCGAGATTTTGAAATCTGTGATGGATGTTTTTTAAGAAAATAAATGTAAATTTGGTCTTAAATCAAATTATTCCCGTACAACTTGGTTAACAATGCACGAGGATTATTACCATGACCGAAACTCAAAATGTATCACCGGCTCAACAAGAAGAGCGTTTGCCCTGTCGAGGATGTCAACCTAACTGCCCGCATTATGAGGGGTGTAATGGTAAGCCTTGGCGAATGGACGCTGAAATTGTTGCGCCTCGCATCATTAATCAACAATAACGTGTTACGAGGATAGACCTATGAACCGTAGAGACTTTATGAAAATATCGGGCGCAGCTGCTGGCTTAGCCTTAATCCCCGTGTGCAATGTGGCGGTAGCCGCCGATGTGCCGCTAACGGCTGAAGACCCACAAGCTAAGGCCTTGGGCTATGTTGCTCAGTCAACTGTAGCGGGTAGTAATTGTGCTAACTGCGCCCAAGCAAAAGGTGATGTTAAAGCATTAGGCTGTAATTTGTTCCCGGGCAAACAAGTCAGTGCAACAGGTTGGTGTAAGGTGTGGTCTAAAAAGCCTTAATTATCAGGGTTTGACTGTTATCCGCACAAAAGGGGAGCGTGGCTCCCCTTTTGTTTGATGGCGAATATTTGCGCAAAACCTGCTTGGAACTTGGATTTTTGCTTGCTTTGGTAGTGAATTCTGGTAGGATCGCGACCTCTTTAAAAGAGCCATTTACTTTAACCGATGTGCGGTGCTCGGCTTACGTTCGGGTGGCGGCACAGATTACTTAGGCAAGACATCATGAAACCAGAAATTCATCCAAATTACGTTCCAGTAGCAGTTACCTGCAGCTGTGGCAACAAGTTCGTAACGGCTTCTACCATGGGTAAAAGCGAATTCCACGTAGACGTGTGCAGCGAATGCCACCCTTTCTACACTGGCAAGCAAAAAATCGTTGACACTGGTGGTCGTATCGACAAATTCACCAAGCGTTTCGGCAGCCGTATTGGCGGTAAGAAATAAGCGAGTGTTAAGAAGCTTGGGTATTTTCCCAAGCTAGAAAACAAAAATGCCGAGTGTGAAAACACTCGGCATTTTGCATTTTTGGGCTTTGATTTTCCTTGGGTGCACTTTTTAAAGCACACCCTCCGGTAAGGTTTCATCGGCAGGTGCCTCTTCGGCTATACCTGCAGGGGTTGACCCTTCAGCCGATATTTCGGTGGGGAATATCTCGAAAATGGCATTGGTATCGCCCGGTTGTGCGGGTTTTCCCGTTTCGGGGTTGATTCGCACCGTCACTATGCCGTCAGGTTGGCGGGTGGTTTGATTGGGTATGCCTTCTAAGGCTGTGCGCATAAAGTCGATCCAAATCGGCAGCGCAGCCGTTGAGCCAAACTCTCTTTTGCCAAGCGGCGTATTCTTATCAATACCCACCCAAACAGTAGTGTGCAAATTTGGGTTGTAGCCAGAAAACCAGAGGTCGCGCGGGCCGTTAGTAGTGCCGGTTTTACCCGCTAAATCTGTGCGCCCAAGCGATTTGGCGGAAACACCTGTGCCCTTATCGACTACGTCTTTTAGGATGGAATCCATGATGTAGGCGACGCGAGCATCAATAATGCGGGGTGCATGTTGCTGTTCAATCACAGCTTCACCAGATGCTTTATCCGCTTCGGCGATGCTGGGATCTGTTGGCGGTGGCGTATCGGGGCAGGTTTTGCAAACGCGTTTCGGATTCGCCTCAAATACAACCTCACCTTTACCATTTTCGATACGGCTGATGAGATGTGGGTCTATCTTATAACCGCCATTAGCAAAGGAGGCGTAAGCCGTCGCCATTTGCATGGGGGTTAATGCGTGAGCACCTAGCGCAAGTGCTAACTCGCGAGGGAACTCTTTCTTGTTAAAGCCAAAGCGTTCCAAACTGTTGATAACGGTCTCGACTCCCAGGCTTTTTAGGATGCGAATTGATACCAAGTTTTTGGATCTGTAGAGCGCTCTACGAAAGCTAATAGGGCCGTCAAACTCGCCGTCATCATTCTCTGGGCGCCAAATCTCACCAGTCCACTCATTGCGAATAACGATAGGTGCATCGTTAATCATAGTGGCTGGGGTAAAGCCATTTTCTAAGGCGCAGGTATAAACCAGCGGCTTAAAACTTGAACCTGGTTGGCGTGCACCTTGTAAAACGCGATTGAAATGGCTTTGGTTGAAGTCAAAACCGCCCACAAGAGCGCGCACAGCGCCGCTCATAGGGTCAAGTGATATAAGTGCGCTTTGCGCTTCTGGGACTTGTGTAAGGCGCGGTTGACCGTCTTTATCTTTGCCAACACGCACTACATCGCCAATATGTAAAAAGTCTTTGGCCGATTTAGGCGAAGCGCCTCGGCTGTCTTCACTGATATAGGGGCGCTTGTCGGATAGGCCGTGCTGCCAATCCAGTTCAAGTTTTTCGCCATTGGCTTGTAATAGGGTGATGCTCTTGTCTGCCACGGCGGTAATCGCCATTGCTTCAAGCCCACCCAAAGACGGCATGGCTTGCAATTGATCCTGCCAATCTTCCAACTCTGGGCTGGCAGAGGGCGCTAGGCGACGCTCGGAGCCGCGATAACCGTGGCGTTCATCGTAATTCATCAAACCATTGATAACTGCTGCTTGCGCGGCAGCTTGCATAGAGCTGTCCACTGTTGTGTAGACTTTGTAGCCGTCGGTGTAGGCGGCTTCACCAAAGCGATCAATGGCTTCTTTTCGCGCCATTTCAGAAATGTAGGGCGCTTGAGTCTCTTGGCCGCTGCCGTGAATGCTGGCGGTATTTTGCTCGCGAATCGCCACATCATAAGCGGGTTTATCAATAAACTTGAGCTCATACATGCGGCCGATAATCCAGTTGCGGCGGGTCATAGCACGTTTGGGGTTCACGATCGGGTTGTAAGCGGAGGGCGCTTTGAGCATTCCTACGATCATGGCGTTCTGTGCTATGGTTAATTCTTGTACGTCTTTACCGTAGTAGATTTGTGCCGCTGCTTGTAGCCCGTAGGCGCGGTTGCCGAAAAACATTTTATTGTTGAAGAGTTCTAAAATTTCTTCTTTTGTGAACTCCTGCTCAATTTGGATGGAAAGTAGGATTTCATTGAATTTGCGAGAAAAAACTTGTTTGCGGCTCAAGAAGAAATCGCGCGCTAATTGTTGCGTAAGTGTACTGCCGCCGGACTGAATCTCGCCGGATTTTAATATTTGTGAAGCTGCGCGCAACATGCCTTTTAGAGAAACGCCATGATGCTCGAAGAATTCGGCGTCTTCTGCTGCCAACAACGCCTTTAGGTATAGCGGCGGAATCTGGTTGTATTTCAAGGGGGTGCGACGCTGTTCACCAAACTCACCAATAAGTTTCCCGTCGCTTGAATAAACTCTCAATGGGGTCTGTAATTTAACCTGCCGAAGACTGTCGACAGGGGGGAGTTTGGGGCTTAAGTACAGGTAAAGCCCTGCGAATGTAACCGCGGTAACGCTTGTGCCTGCAAGTAACAACCAAAAAACAATACTGAATACGGATTTTTTATTTAACATTTTTTCTAAGGGAATTAATAGGTTAGCGAATTTGTAGCGATTGGCCGGCATTATACGAGCTTTTTGACTGTTTACATATTCATCTGTTTGTTGCAGGCTTAAGTTAAAGTGCTATAACATAAACAACGTCTAAGTTACGGATATAGATAGAAAAATGGGCATTTTAAGCTTCCTCGAAAAAAAAGCGAGACCAGTTATCGGGTTGGATATCAGTTCAACCTCGGTGAAACTATTGGAACTCACTCGTCACGGTGATCGTTACCGAGTTGAGACCTATGCGGTTAAAGCCCTGCCACCCAATGCGGTGGTTGAGAAAAATATCAATGATCAAGAAGCAGTGGCTGAGGTCATTCGATCTATGGTCAAGCAATCCAAAACCAAGCTTAAGCACGCTGCTGTTGCAGTGGCGGGCTCTGCAGTGATCACCAAAATGATCGATCTGCCGGCCGGCTTGAGTGATGACGCTATGGAAACCCAAATTTCCTTAGAAGCCGATCAGTACATCCCCTTCCCCTTAGAAGAGGTTGCCATCGACTTTGAGGTGCAAGGTATATCTCCCCGTAACCCTGAGCAGGTTGAAGTGCTGCTTGCTGCGTGTCGCCGTGAAAACGTTGAAATGCGCGCTGGCGTGTTGCAGTTGTCCGAACTTATTCCTGAAAAAGTTGATATCGAAGCCTACAGCATGGAGCGAGCTTTCGAATTGATTTCTGAACAGCTCGAGGATCAAGAGGGGCAGGTTGTAGCCATTATCGACATTGGTGCCACCATGACCACCCTTAGCGTGCTGGTCGATGGTAAAACCGTGTATACCCGTGAACAACTTTTCGGTGGCAAACAGTTAACCGAGGAAATTCAGCGTCGTTACGGCTTATCGCGTGAAGAAGCTGGCCTTGCAAAGAAACAGGGCGGTTTGCCAGACGATTACGAATCTGAAGTTTTAGCGCCATTCAAAGAAGCTGTAGTGCAACAAGTCACTCGCTCGCTGCAATTCTTTTTCTCTGCTAGCCAATACAACGATGTTGACTACATCATTCTCGCGGGTGGCGTCGCCTCACTCGAGGGGCTAGTTAATTTGATTGAAGAAAAATTAGGTACACAAACAGTAGTAGCAAACCCATTTGCGCGCATGTCGGTATCCTCGCGTGTGAATGCAGTATCTCTGGCTAACGATGCGCCATCGCTCATGATTGTGACTGGCCTTGCGATGAGGAGTTTCGACTAATGGCAAAGATTAACTTATTGCCGTGGCGTGAAGCCTATCGCAAAGAGAAGAAAGAACAGTTTCTTGCCATTATTGGCGTTGTTGTAGTCTTGTCAGGATTATTGGCATATTTGTGGGTTGTGAGTGTTGAGTCATCGATTGAAAACCAGCAGGCGCGAAATCATACACTTGAAACTGAAATTGCAAACTTTGATAAACAAGTAAAAGAAATAGCCAATCTTAAAAAAGTTCGTGATGACTTGTTGGCTCGGATCAAAATTATTCAAGATTTGCAGGGAACTCGCCCATTGATTGTGCGGTATTTTGATAATTTTGTTCGTTCTATTCCCGATGGTGTTCATATCACTATGTTAAGTAGTCAGGGTAGTACTTTGAATTTAAATGGTGTTGCTGAGTCTTATAATCGCGTAGCAACGTTGATGCGAAACTTGGATGCTTCGGATTGGTTTGCTAATCCAAATCTAACCTCGGTGGTCGCAGTTCCTAGGGAAGGAGAGCAAGCGCAGTCTTTTAAAATGACGGTTAAAACTTCCGCACCAGATGAAGTTCTAGCCTTAGGGGCGCCTAAATCCTCTGACGGTAGTAAAAAAGAGAAGTCTCCAAAAAAAGCTAAAAAAGGAGGCAAATAGTCATGGCACTTAAAGATACTCTTGAGCAAATTAAAAGCTTTGATCCACAGAATGTCGATTTTGACAAAATGGGTGTTTGGCCTGCGCCAGCTAAAGTATTGGTTCTGATTTTACTGGTGCTTGCTATTTTTGTATTAACTTATTTCGCAAAAATTAGCGATTTGAATGATGAGTTGGCGTCTGTAAAGGCGAAAGAGATTTCGCTACGAAAAACCTATGAAATAAAAAGCTTTGAGGCTGCCAACTTAGATGCTTACAGGGCTCAAATGGACGAAATGGATAAAACCTTCAAGTCTCTGCTGAGTCGTTTGCCGAGTGATTCGCAGGTGCCGGGCTTGCTGGATGATATTGGCTCAAAAGGACGTGAAAGTGGGTTAACAATAAATGCGACCACTATGGAAAATGAAAGAGCTGCGGAGTTTTATATCGAGGTACCTTTCAGAATAAATGTTGATGGCGGTTATCACGATATGGCCGGATTTATTAGCGGTATTGCATCTATGCCACGTATTGTGACATTGCATAATTATACAATTACTAAGAAAAGTGGTGGTTTGTTAAATATGCAAATTGCCGCCAAAACTTATAAATATAAAACACAGGAGAAGTGAATATGAAACCTGTCCTGCTGTTGGCTGAGCTTTTTGTCTTTGTATTACTTTTATCTGCCTGTAGCTCCTCATCAGATCAAAAAGATTTGCAAGATTTTATGGATGAAACTAAGCGCAGACCACAGGGGCAAATTGATCCTTTGCCTCCTTTCAAGCCTTACCAGCCTTTTTCATATAGTGCTATGACTTTGCGCAGTCCATTTGAACGCCCTGCGCCTGTCGAAAAGGAAACCAAGGGTGGTCGGACTGTTGAACCTGATTTAACCCGAGAAAAGGAATATTTAGAAGGGTTTAACATAGTTAGTCTGAGTATGGTTGGTACCCTCGCTAAAGGAGGAAAGCTTTGGGTTCTGATCGATGATGGGCAGGGTAAAGTTACTCCGGTTACAATCGGAAATTATATAGGCAAAAGCTTCGGCAAAATCATTTCTACAGAGAAAACGCAACTGGAGGTAATGGAGATTATTGCTGACGGTTCAAATGGCTGGGTTGAACGTCCCAGAATAATTAAGTTAGTGGCAAAGGAATAATCAGTCATGCGTGTTCTGTTCTTATTGGGGTTAAATATGCGCAATATAATTTTATTAGTACTTTGCTTGTTGTCGCCACTGAGTTTGGCTAACACTATAAGTGCGTTTAGTACTGCTGAGCTACCGGGAGAGCGGTTTGAAGTGAGGGTTCAATTTTCTGACGCTCCACCAAGCCCTAAAGGCTATACGATTGAAAAGCCAGCGCGTATTGTTTTGGATTTTCCTGATGCGGTAAGTGAATTGAAAGAGCGTCGGTTTCCGCTTGCCTTCGACAATGGTCAAAGTGCAATGTTGCTAACGACCGAAGGGCGTACTCGCTTAATTTTGAATTTGAATGAATTGACCTCCTATACAACAAGGACTGATGGCAATACTTTTGTGGTAGAAGTGGGAGCAAATCGTGGAGCCAATGCGGCTGGCAAGGTAACGCAGTCTAAATCTATCGATGTAGCGAACAAAAAGGTATCTGTACCCACCATTAAGACAGGTCAGTCATCTATATCAAACATTGATTTTCGTCGTGGTCAATCGGGTGAAGGCAGGATCATTGTGACTTTATCTGACCCTCGTGTGAGTGCGGATCTTGTTAGTACTGGTGCTGGAGTCAAACTATCATTTGCTAATGTTGTTATGCCCACGGAGTTGCGTCGTAGGCTGGATGTTGTAGATTTTGCGACACCGGTAACTATTGTTAATGCCTCTCAGGAGGGCTCGAACTCTACATTGAATATAGCTGCGAGCGGAGAGTTTGATTACATGGCTTATCAAACTGACAATGAGTATGTGCTCAGCGTTAAGCCACTAACAGAGCAGGAAAAGAAAGATAAGAAAAAAGATTTTGAGTTTAGCGGAGAGAAGCTGTCGTTTAACTTTCAGGATATTGAAGTTAGAGCTGTGCTGCAGATCATCGCAGACTTTACAGAGTTAAATTTGGTGGCAAGCGACACTGTGCAAGGTCGTATAACATTGCGTTTAGAGAATGTGCCGTGGGATCAAGCGTTATCCTTAGTGTTAAAGACGAAGGGGTTAGATAAGCGCTTGGATGGTAATGTTATGATGATTGCACCTGCCGCTGAAATTGCTGAGCGTGAGCGCCAAGAGTTATCAACAAGAAAGCAGTTAGAAGAGTTGGCGCCCTTAAGAACTGAATATTTGCGTGTGCGTTATGCTAATGCGAAAGATATGTTTGCGTTATTTGGTGGCCGTTCCGGAGGTGGTTCCGCTGGTGGTGGTGGGAATAGAGCAACTGGAAGTGTACTTTCTGAGCGCGGTCAAGCTATTGTGGATGAGCGGACTAACTCGATTATAGTTACGGATACTGCTGATCGTATCGAAGCGTTTAAGAAATTAGTGGATCAAATTGATATACCTATTCGTCAAGTAATGATTGAGGCTCGCCTTGTTATTGCCAACTCCAATTTCCGTCGTGAATTGGGCGTGCGTTGGGGAGGGATAACGTACGGCAAAACAGATGGTAGCTTGGTCCAAGTTTCTGGTTCCAGTGAGGGGCTGGGGCGTCCTTATAATGCGTTAGTCAATGGGACTGTCGCTGGCGCTACTACCCCTTTGAAAGTGGACAAAGTTGTCGATTTTGGTGCTGGCGATACGGCAGGTAGTATTGCCGCTGGTATTCTTACCGATAATGGTTTCTTAGACTTGGAGTTATCTGCGTTAGAGAATGCGGGTTATGCCGAAATTGTTTCTCAGCCAAAAGTGGTTACTAGCGACAAGCAAATGGCAATGATTAAATCAGGGAAACAAATTCCATTCTTGGAGAGTTCTGCAAGTGGAGCTACGAGCACAGGCTTTAAAGAGGCTGTATTGAAACTTGAAGTTACCCCTCAAATTACGCCTGATAATCATGTGATTATGGATTTGAATATCAGTAAGGACTCGATCGGTGAGGTTACCGCAACAGGTAGTTTGACGATTGATATCAATCAGATTAATACCAAAGTGTTGGTGCCAAATGGTGAGACCGTGGTGTTGGGTGGCGTGTTTGGCGTTGATGCTAATAGATCTGAAGTGAAGGTACCGGTACTCGGTGATATTCCTTATCTTGGTCGTCTCTTCAAGAAAACAATTACGGGTGAAACCAAAACTGAATTGTTGATCTTTATTACACCCAAAATTATTGCAGATAAAATGACTAACTAATGCAAAAGCGTAATATTTACCTTGTCGGCCCTATGGGGGCTGGCAAATCTACAATAGGCCGCGTTCTCGCGGCCGAACTTCATTTAAGCTTCCGCGATAGTGATAAAGTTATTGAGGATCGAACGGGTGCGGATATCCCGTGGATTTTTGATATGGAAGGCGAGGAGGGGTTTCGTGAGCGTGAGTCTGCGGTATTGAATGAGTTGGCTAAGGGGCAAGATGTCGTCATAGCAACCGGCGGTGGCATTATTTTACGAGCGCAAAATCGTGACGTTATGAAATCGTCAGGCTATGTGTGTTACCTAACTGCATCAATTGAGCAGCTAGTAGAACGAACTGCTCGCGATAAAAAAAGGCCCTTACTGCAAGTTGATAATCCTCGCCAAAAAATAATCGATTTGGTTGCGCTCAGAGATCCGCTCTACAGAGAAGCTGCGGATTTTGTGATTAACACAGACCGCCGTTCCCCCAAATTGGTTGCGCAAGAAATCGCAAGCTTGGTTGACTTTGCCCGCTGAGTCACAAGGTGGTTTTTCATTTCGACAAAAATTATTCGGCTCTATGTGGTAAAGTAGCGCCAAATATTTTTTGCGAAAGGTTATTCTTATGGAAACGCTTGCTGTTGACCTTGGCGATCGTAGCTATCCAATTTTCATTGGTTCAAATCTACTTTCTCAATCTCACCTCTACACTTCTCACATACATGGTGCCCAGGTTTTCATTGTTACCAATGAAACTATCGCTCCCCTCTATTTGGATAATTTAAAACATAGTTTGGCGGGGTTTAATGTTGCTTCAGCGATTTTGCCCGATGGGGAAGCGCATAAAAATCTAACAACGCTAAATGAAATATTTACAGCATTGCTGGCTGAAAAACATAATCGCACAACAACTCTTATAGCTCTGGGTGGTGGTGTAGTGGGTGATATGACAGGTTTTGCTGCGGCGTGTTATCAGCGCGGTGTGAACTTCATTCAGATTCCTACAACACTTCTATCTATGGTGGATTCATCTGTTGGGGGTAAAACGGGCGTCAATCACCCTATGGGTAAAAATATGATAGGTGCCTTCTATCAGCCGCAAGCTGTTGTAGCAGATATAACTTTACTTAAATCTTTGCCTGCGCGCGAAGTATCTGCCGGATTGGCGGAAGTGATTAAATACGGCTTGATATCTGACTATGATTTTTTTGTTTGGCTTGAGCAGAATATTGAATTGCTAATACAGGGTGATGAAGGTGCTCTGTCAAGCGCAGTGCTACGGTCTTGCAAGAATAAGGCTGATGTTGTTGCACAGGATGAGCATGAAGGTGGCATTCGCGCTATTTTAAATTTTGGGCATACCTTTGGTCATGCCATCGAGACCGCACAGGGCTATGGCAGCTGGTTGCATGGTGAAGCTGTTGCTG
>SYDJ01000025.1 GCA_005801205.1 Gammaproteobacteria bacterium | reverse complement strand
TGAGACCTTTGCACGAATACTACGCTCGACATAACTGCGTTAAAAATCACTAAAAAATGCTCATTTACTCCGTGTAAACTCCGCTTTTTTAGCGATTTTTGCCTTGTTCTGTCATCGCTCGCTACTTCGTGCAAAGGTCTCTATTAGTATTTTTAACCGTTTTATATAGGCAGGTTTTTACTCATCTCAAATTGTAGCTCACTCACTTTTAATACCCTAAAAAAACCCATATATATTCCTAAAGCATAAGCCCCAAACTTTTTGTCATTATTAAAATATAAACCATGCTGTTATTCTGCGCGCCCTGCTGAAATAGCAACAGCAAATGATTAAAAATCAACAGATTAAGGCGCGTACTCGATGGAATTCCAGTATTACTTTGTTATCGCAGGGCTATTTGTAGGCTTTGTTGTCGGCCTTACCGGCGTGGGTGGCGGTTCGCTCATGACCCCCATTCTGATTCATTTTGGAGTTTCGCCCGCAACCTCAGTAGGCACAGATTTGCTCTATGCCGCCATTACCAAATCTGGCGGTATTCATGTTCACCACAAAAAAGGCAATGTGGATTGGCGCATTACGCTCATGCTGGCATCCGGTAGCGTACCTGCCGCGCTTCTCACCCTGTGGTTATTGCATTCCAGTGGGCTGGATACCGCAACGGTTAATAAAGTCATCAAAACCTCACTGGGCTGGGCTATGTTATTTACCGCCTTGGCGATTCTGTTTAAACAGCACATTATGGATTACAGCCACCGCAACGATGTATGGATTACCCGCATGAGCCGCAAGCAACAGGATGTAGCCACAGTGATTATCGGCCTGATTATGGGCGCGATTGTGACCCTAACCTCTATTGGCGCTGGCGCACTCGGCACCGTTGCACTGTTTTTACTTTACCCACTGTTACCGGTTGTGCGTTTGGTAGGCACTGAAATTGCCCACGCCGTTCCACTCACGCTGGTTGCCGGTATTGGCCACGCGAGTTTTGGCAATGTGGATTGGGGGTTATTAGTCAATTTATTAATCGGTTCACTGCCCGGCATTTATATTGGCAGCCATTTAGCACATCGTGCAGCAGAGAAGTATTTACGCCCAGCTCTCGCCGTAATGATGCTTTATGCGGGTAGTAAGTTAGCGTTTTAAGAATGTGAATTTGGATGAATAAAAAAGGCGAGCTAAGGAAACTTAGCTCGCCTTTTTTCTAACAGATCTATTACTCAGTGACGCGCTGCACATCCACCGACACAAATAACTGCGGTGAATGGCCGCCGCCAAATATCACACCTTTAAGTGGCGTCACATCCGAATAATCCCTGCCCCATGCGGTGGTGATGTGTTGCTCACCAGTGACTTTATTATTGGTGGGGTCAAATTCATACCAGCCTTCGCCGGGTGAGTAAACGGCAAACCATGCGTGAGTGGCATCCGCACCTACTAATTTTTCTTCACCGGGCGGTGGGAGCGTTTCTAAATAGCCGCTGACATAGCGTGCAGGGTAGCCAAGTGAACGTAAACAGCCAATGGCGAAGTGCGCAAAATCTTGGCACACACCGCGCTTGTGTTTGAACACTTCTGCGAGCGGTGTAGCTATATCTGAAAATTCTGGGTCGTAGGTAAAGTCGGTAAAAATACGCTGAGTTAAATCCATGACAGCCGATAAAAAGGGGCGATCTTCCGCGAAAGATGGCGCAGCATAATCCGCTAAATATTGTTGCGATTGCACCATAAGTGAATCCAACATAAATTCCCGTGCATTTACGCAATCAATACTTTTAGTATTCTCTAATAAATATTTTACGTAACTGCAGGGGTTGCCAAAATCGAGATTGATGTTCACTTCAACGTCTTTAACTTCAATGGTGCTGGTGATGCTCAACTCTAATTCGCGGTGATCTTTTTCAATGGAGAACTGTAAAAATTGATTCCCAAAACAATCGGTGCGCGTGTTATGGGTAGTGGCCATGGGCGATATTTTTATGTCTATCGCACCCACCTGTTGCGTTGCGGTATTGCGCGGTAACACATAGGCAACGTTGTAGCAATTACTCACGGACAATGCATATTTATAGCAAGTGCTATGGTGAATCCGATATTTCATAATGAACGCTTACCCATAACCGCTTTTAATAAATTTTATAAGTGATCTTGCCACTCAGTATTTTTAACCAACAACTGCGGGCCCTGCGCGTGATCAAAATAACGCTGGCTAATGGCTTTAGCTGCAGCGCCAATTAAATATTGTACCCGCGCGAGAACTTGATCCAAATCCTGACGTACGCCCATCTCCGCCTTGACCAAATCTTTTACATCACTCAGCTTGAGAGTCGTAATCGCTTCTAACAAAAATTTGTTTTCAGCATTCAGTGTTTCTTTGTTGCCGGGTAAATCGGCAAAGTGCATGGCCAATTCTTCCACTTGAAAAATAAGCGAGCGGGGATTATTGGTGTTGAGTAAAATCATCTCTAAACCATTTTCAATATTCACACCGCTTTGGTAGCGGCGGCGATAAGAAATTAAGGCTTCACCGCATAAGAGCGCGGTTTCTACCAATACCTCTTGTTCCATATCTTCAAATTTACTGGTGAGCATAGAGCGCAAGCCGCTCACAATTTGTAGCGCGCGCTCCATACGGCGGCCCATTTCCATAAAGTGCCAGCCGTTGCCGCGAATCATACTTTCGTGAATTAAACCGGCGAAGGCGAGTAATGCGGTCACAAGGGGCGCAAGTGCTTCTTCTGGCGCAGAGAGACCTGCGGGTTTTAAATTTGCTTTTAGGGCATCCAACTCATCGCCAATATTGTTGATAATGCGTTGCGTATCGCTCGACAACTGTTCTTTAACTTGCTCTGCCGCTTTAATCATGGCAATTAAATTATTGGCAACACTGCCAATACGATTCTGATCCAAAATAATCGCAATCATTTCAGGCTCAGGATTATTTAAGAGTTCTTTATCAAAGCTGGAGAAGCCAGGGTAAGTTGATGTGACATCGGTTACCGCTTTTAACAAAGTGCGACAAATTACATCCGGTAAGGCTTCTGTTTTGTTGAGCTGGAGAAACACCGTGCGCAACATGCGCAGTGCCGATTCGGCGCGTTCCGCGTAGCGCCCCATCCAAAATAAATTTTCTACTACGCGGCTAGGCAACTCGCCCACACCTTCTTGCGTTTGCTGGGTTTCAGGCGTGCGCAGTGTTATATGTTTTTCAGGCTCTGAAGCCAACACCCACGTATCTTTTGACACCGAACCGCGCTGGTTGGAAATAATTTTTTTCTCCGCATCCAAATTCACGCGCGTTAAACCGCCGGGCAAAACGGCGTAAGACGTTTCACTCGCCACCGCAAATGTACGCAAAATAGAGGCACGCGGTGCGAAATTTCCCTGATGCCACGTTGGCGCATGAGCGCTAGTCACATATTCTTGCGCAGCAAATTGATACGGATGTTTACGAATACGGTTTTGCCAGGCTTGCAACTTGGTTTCATCCAAATCTGCACCATAAACTTCATACAACCCGGGTTTGCGATACGTGGGTTTTATCAACAGATTTTTTAAATTCGCGCACACGTATTCCAAATCTTGTTTATCGCCACACCACCAGGTTTTTACCGAATCCATTTGCAACTCGCGGCCGAGTAATGCACGGGAAATTGTCGGCAAATAGCGCAAGAGCGCAGGGTTTTCTAACACACTTGACCCTAATGGATTGGCAATAGCCACATTCCCCATGCGCACCACTTCTAATAAACCAGGAACACCTAATTGTGAATTGCCTTTTAATTCAACGGGATCGCAATACACATCATCAACGCGACGCAAAATCACATCGACACGCTTTAAGCCATCGAGAGATTTCATCCACACATAACCATTGCGAACCGTGAGATCGCTACCCTGCACTAATTGAAAACCTAAATAGTTAGCGAGGTAGGCATGTTCAAAATAGGTTTCGTTGTAGGCACCGGGCGTTAGCACCACGATGCGAGCGATTCCACCATTGGGATTTAAATCGTGTAGTTTTTGACGCAGGCGCGCAAAAAATAATGACAGGCGATGCACATGACTATCGCGGAATAAGCTAGGGAACACGCGGTTCATTACCGTGCGGTTTTCTAACGCATAGCCCGCACCCGAAGGTGCTTGAGTGCGATCGGCCATGACTTTCATTTTGCCATCGGGGCCGCGCACTAAATCCACACCGTGCAAAATCAATTGGTGATCGCCCTGCATTTTTACTTGATGACAGGGGCGTAGATAACCCGCGTGGGAAAACAATAACTCAGGCGGAATAATGCCCTGCTGAATTAATTTTCGGTCGCCATAAATATCGCGCAACAACGCATTAAATAATTCAGCGCGCTCAACCAACGCGGTTTCAGTTTGACTCCACTCTTCGCTGCTGATTAACAGCGGGACTGGGTTCAGTTGCCAGGTTTGATTTGCGTTGGGCTCATCGTAAATTTTGTAGGTTGCACCATCATCACGCAGAATGCGGCGAACCTTCTTTTGGCGTTCTTCAATTGCATCCGCACCAAGGCTTTGCAGGCTTTCTAGCAGGTATTTCCAATGCGAACGAATCTCACCTGAGGCGGTAACAGCCTCGTCTATACCAACGCTAGAGGATTGGTATTGCGACTGAGACTGTGACTGCGATTGGCTAGAAATGTGATTTTCCATCTGCGCGGAATATAAGGTCATGAGGTCTACATTCTAATGTTGAATACGATGCCATCATTTTAGCTCTTTTTGAACGCCAATGTTTCATTTAGGGCCTACTTCCTTAAATCCAACGTATGTGGATACTCATCTGCCGGTTCTTCTGGCGGTGGCGCCATAGGTCTGGGCGGGTGCTTATGCTCAAAAAACTCGCGTAAAATTTTGCCTGCGGGCGATACCGGCAAAGGCCCCGGCGTATGGTTAAAATCAAAGAAGCGATTGCCACGGCGCGATTCTGCTTCATTCGCATTCACGGGGAAACGATCATAACTGCGGCCACCGGGATGGCTTACGTGATAGGTACAACCGCCAATGCTCTTGCCGTTCCAAGTATCGATTAAATCAAACACCAGCGGTGCATGAATACCAATGGTTGGGTGCAATGCCGATGGCGGTTGCCACGCGCGATAACGCACGCCGCCCACGTATTCACCGTGTTTTGCCGTAGCATTTAAACAGACACGACGGCCATTACACGCAAGCACATAGCGCCCCGGTGTTAAGCCCGACACTTTGACTTGCAAGCGTTCGATAGAAGAATCCACATAACGCGATGTACCAAAACTGGAAATTTCTTCGCCAAGAACATGCCAAGGTTCAATCGCCCAACGCAATTCAATTTGAATATCATCCAACTGCACGCGGCCATAATGCGGGAAACGGAACTCTTCGAATGCCGCGAGCCATTCCAATTGAAAGGGGTAGCCGTGGTCATTTAAATCTTGCACCACAGCGCGCATGTCTTCCCACACATAATGCGGCAACATAAATTTATCGTGTAGTGATGTACCCCAACGCACCAAGGGCTTTTTATAGGGGGTGTTCCAGAATCGACTGATTAAGCAGCGCAACAATAAAATTTGCACCAGCGACATGCGCGCATGAGGCGGCATTTCAAAACCACGGAATTCCAAAATACCTTGGCGACCACTGGCGGTGCCCGGTGCATAGAGTTTATCAATACAAAATTCTGCGCGATGGGTATTGCCGGTGATATCAATTAATAAATTGCGCATCAGGCGATCAGTCAACCAAGGTTGATCAACAAGGCCGTCGGGCATTTCTTTAAAGGCAATTTCCAACTCGTAGAGCATTTCATCGCGGCCTTCATCCACACGCGGCGATTGACTCGTCGGCCCCACAAATAATCCTGAGAACAAATAGGAAAGCGCGGGATGGTGCTGCCAAAAAGTGACCAAACTGCGCAACAAATCTGGCCTGCGTAAGAACGGACTATCTGCTGGCGTTGAACCGCCAAAGGTCACATGATTGCCACCACCAGTACCGGAGTGGCGGCCGTCCAGCATAAATTTTTCAGTGCCTAAGCGCGTTTGACGTGCATCCTCATAAAGCGCTTCAGTATTTTTAACCATTTCTGGCCACGAATTTACCGGGTGAATATTCACCTCAATCACACCTGGGTCTGGCGTAATTAAAAATTTCTTAATGCGATAATCTTTTGGCGGCTCGTAACCCTCCAACACCACGGGCATGTTGAGTTCCGTAGCAACGTCTTCAATCGCTTCAATCAACGCGATGTAATGTTCCAAATAAGTGAGCGGCGGCATAAACACATGCATGCGGCCTTCACGTGCTTCAAAACACATGGCGGTGCGAATCACATAACCTGCTTCAAGATAATTCTTCTTAGCTTCCTCTTGCGTTTGCGCAACTTGCTCAGAAATAGTTTGCTGTTGGTCGCCATTTCTTTTTGATGCAAATTTTTGCACCAAAATTTCAAGAGAGTTCAAACGCACGGTCTGATGACTTTTACCGGCTGGTTTTAACGGCGGTTTTTCTTCAATAAGATCCGACTCTGGCTGGTAGCGGTCATATTCTTTTTCAGGGAAACCCACGGAATTAAGCGGCAAGCGTAAGCCCAAGGGTGAATCACCGGGGATTAACATCAGCTCGCCCGTACGCAACTTCCATCCACCGGTTTGCCATTGGCTGTGCTGATAATTCCACTCAATTGGCAATACATAGCCGGTTTCAACATTCAAACCGCGCGATAATAATTTCGCAAGACGACGTCGCTCTAAGTCATCTTTTAAATCTGCTTTAAGCGGATCAACACCTACGGGTAGTTGTTGTTCTGCCCAGAGGTAATACAAAACATCCTCATAGGCAGGGATTAAAAATTCGGCATTGACGACAATTTTTTTACACAGCGCTTGCGCAAATTGTTTGGCGTTTTCATGGGTAAAGTTGTAGGACTTATCCACTCGCGCTAAATATTTTTCATCGCGCCACAGCGGTTCACCATCGGTACGCCAAAAGCAGCCCAACGCCCAGCGTGGAATTTCTTCGCCCGGATACCATTTGCCTTGGCCGTAATGT
>SYDJ01000024.1 GCA_005801205.1 Gammaproteobacteria bacterium | reverse complement strand
TGAAAAAGATACACTTTATAAGCAAACGGAGACTTTATTAAAAGCTTTCAATCAATTTCCTAAATCTGATTTACCTGATGAGGTAAAAGCTATCGGCAGTGGATTGATGAAAGTAAATCAAGCAATTGAAAAGCTTAGGAGCGAAAAAACAACGCTCCATGGAAAGGCGCCTGAGGAGTACATCATTGATGACCCCTTATATGCTTATTTTGTTCTGAATAGCGTGGCAACAGTGGGTATGTTTTTAAAAAGTTTTTATCAGAAGAAATTTAAAAAAATTGAGCAAGAAGATCCTTTTGATGAGGAGATTCCATTTTAGAGCCAACTACCGAGAAAACCTCGGTAGTTGAGAAGTTTTTCGGTTGTATTCTGTCAGAAAAATGGTATGATTTTTCTGACAGAATTATAAATAAAAAATTATGCAAGCTATTGAAGATAAAATAATTAGTAGGATTTATGGAAAAGGTAGGGGTTGGGCTTTTTTCAAGAACGATTTTATTGATTTTGGAAATGCTGCCGCTATTGATAAAGCCTTAAGTCGACTGGTGCAAAGCCGGCGAATTAGGCGCACTATGCGCGGCCTTTATGACCACCCTCGCTTTAGTGATTTATTACAAAAAACCTTATCGCCCGATATTGACCAAGTGGCCTATGCTTTTGCGCGTAAGTTTAGTTGGCGTATTGAGGTTTCGGGTGCGTCTGCCCTTAATTTATTAGGGCTCTCTACACAAATCCCTGCGCAATATGTTTATCTGAGTGATGGCCCAAGTAAAAGCTACGATGTAATGGGCGTGACTCTCAATTTTAAGAAATCAAGCTTAAAAAATATTGGGTTTAAGCACCATGAAAGTACTTTGATTGTTCAAGCACTAAAAGCTCTAGGTAAAGAGCATTTATCTGAAAGCGTGTTTGCAAAAATACGCGAACAAATTGATCCTAGAAACTACACCAGGATTTTGCGTGATACCCAAGGCAGCACGGGATGGGTTTATGAGGCCATTAAGCAAATTTGTAAGCCCGTAGAGGTTAGCTAGGCTTAAATGGAAAAAGTCGCCCACTTATCGCAACAAGACCGTAGCGATTTATTTGCCGAAACGGCGCGTGCAATGTCCACAACCCCTACGATTGCGGAAAAAGATTTTTGGGTTGTGTGGGTGCTGAGTCGGGTGTTTGCCAATGTTGAGCTGGCGCGTATTTTAAAATTTAAAGGCGGTACGAGCTTATCTAAAGTATTCGGTTTAATCGGTCGATTTTCTGAGGATATTGATCTGATTTTAGATTGGCGTGAGGTAACAAAAAAAGATCCGCTTGCTGCGAGAACTAAAAGCAAACAAAACACATTTAATGAGGCGACAAATGCACAGGCGCAAGCATATATCCAAAGCACGCTGTTACCTCTGGTTCAGCAATGCGTGGGTGATTTATGCATATGCAGCATAGATGAAGAAAATTTATATGCCATTAATATTCGCTACCCTGCTGCATTTAATGATGCTTATTTGAGGCCTGAAATATTGCTTGAGATTGGTCCGCTAGCATCATGGCTACCATCGGATAATTTTGCTATTAAACCGTATGCGGCAGCGCATTTTCCGCAAGTGTTTGAACAACCAAACTGCATTGTGCCTAGCATATTAGCGGAGCGTACCTTTTGGGAGAAAGCAACTATTCTGCATCAAGAGGTGCATCGACCTGACGATAAGACCATGCCACCAAGATATTCACGCCATTACTATGATTTGGCGCGTTTGGCATTGTCGGATGTAAAACCTATCGCATTAGCTGATTTGGAAATGTTAGCAGCAGTCGTGGCATTCAAACAAAAGTTTTACCCAAGCGCTTGGGCACAATATGAAATGGCGAAACCACCCACTTTAAAATTGATTCCGCCAGAGGCGAGGATCAGTGAGCTAGCTAAAGATTATCAGGCCATGCAAAACATGATTTTTGATAAGCCGTTAAGCTTTGATGAAGTGATGCAAACGCTGATCGAATTAGAACAAGAAATTAACGCCTTGGAGCATCTTGCATGAGCGAACGCCTCAACGAAAATGCCATCGAAACCCTTGCCATTGAGCGCTTACAAGCGTTGGGTTTTAATTATGTTTACGGGCCCGATATTGCGCCCGATAGTTCGACGCCTGAGCGTGAAAATTTCACTGAAGTATTGCTGCTTGCCCGATTAAAAGGGGCGATTGCACGAATTAACCCCACTCTGCCTGCCACAGCTTTAGACGAAACAATTAAAACGGTACAGCGCATTAATTCGCCTGAATTGTTAGCCAATAATGAAGCCTTTCACAGATTGCTGACAGAGGGTGTGAATGTGAGCTACCAAAAAGAGGGTAGCCAACGTGGGGATTTGGTTTGGCTGATTGATTTTGCCAACCCCGATAATAATGAGTTTTTGGTGGTGAACCAATACACCATTATTGAAAATAACCAAAACAAACGCCCTGATTTGATTCTGTTTGTGAACGGTTTGCCTTTGGTGGTGATTGAGCTTAAAAATGCTGTTGATGAAAATACCACTCTTAATTCAGCTTACAAACAATTGGAAACTTATAAACAGGCGATCCCCAGCTTGTTTAACTATAACGGCTTTGTCGTCATTTCAGATGGTTTAGAAGCGAAAGCGGGCAGTATCTCAGCAGGCTTAAGCCGTTTTATGGCCTGGAAAAGTGCCGATGGTAAAACGGATGCATCTCACCTTGTCAGTCAACTTGAAACACTGATTAATGGCATGCTGAATAAAGCCACACTACTGGATTTAATTCGCCACTTTATCGTGTTTGAAAAGTCATCCAAAGAGGATATTAAAACAGGTCAAATTAGCATTAGCGCCGTTAAAAAATTGGCGGCTTATCACCAGTATTACGCAGTAAATGCCGCTGTTGTTTCCACGCTTCGCGCATCCGCTACTATTGAAGATTTAAAAGTTGCGCAAGACCCCGCAAGTTCTGGTTTGCCCGATGTGCGCACCCAACCTAAAGGTGACCGTAAGGCCGGTGTAGTCTGGCACACCCAAGGC
>SYDJ01000004.1 GCA_005801205.1 Gammaproteobacteria bacterium | reverse complement strand
GAACCTGGGCCAATACCCACTTTAACAGCGTCTGCACCGGCTTCAACCAAGGCCAATGCGGCAGCGCCAGTTGCGATGTTACCGCCAATCACTTGCACGTCTGGGTATTTGGTTTTGATGGCGCGAACGCGATCCAATACATTTTTAGAATGGCCGTGAGCGGTATCAACTACCAATACGTCAACGCCCGCTTCAACCAAGGCATCAACACGGGCATCGGTATCACGACTGGTGCCAACGCTCGCGCCCACGCGTAAACGGCCTTCTGGGTCTTTACAGGCGTTAGGGTATTTTTCGGCTTTGTTGATGTCTTTTACGGTAATCAAACCGCGCAACTCAAAGGCATCATTCACAACCAATACTTTTTCAATACGATGCTTGTGCAGCAAATTGCGCACTTCTTCTGATGACGCGCCTTCCTTTACGGTAACAAGCTGCGACTTGGGCGTCATAATACTGGATATGTTTGAATCCAGATTACCTTCAAAACGCACATCACGACCCGTCACAATGCCAACTAAATCGCCGTTTTGCATGACTGGCACGCCAGAAATATTATTTTTGCGGGTTAAGGCGATGAGCTCGCGCACCGTTGCGCTAGATTCGATGGTAATAGGGTCTTTGACAACACCCGCTTCAAACTTCTTAACCGCACGTACTTCAGCGGCTTGCTGCTCAATCGTCATGCTCTTATGGATAATACCTATGCCGCCGTCTTGGGCGATAGCAATGGCCAAACGCGCTTCAGTTACGGTATCCATAGCGGCTGAAATCAAGGGGATGTTCAACTGAATTTTGCGTGTCAGCTGGGTTTTGAGTGATACGTCTTTTGGGGTTACATCGGAGAATCCGGGAACCAACAAAACATCATCAAACGTGAGCGCTTCTTCAGCAATTCGCAACATACCAACCTCTAGGCAGGGGGGGGGGGACTAAAATAAACGCGGAATTATAAACACTTAGCCCACATGGGTAAACATAAAACACAATAGCTAGTGGTAATCGGGCCAGTAAATTCAAGCTATCCGATTTCGCCCACTTCCCCTAAAATGCCTGCTATGACAACATCAGACCTTTTTAGCACCCCGCCCGAGCGCCCGTCTCTTACAGAGAGAGAAGTCATTAGCGTTACGCAGCTCAACCGCCGTGCAAAGCAGCTATTGGAAACCCATATGCCGCTGCTTTGGGTTGAAGGGGAACTATCCAACGTCTCAATCCCCTCCTCCGGCCACTGGTATTTCACCCTCAAAGATAGTGATGCCCAAGTGCGCTGCGCCATGTTTCGCAATCGCAATATGACCGTTCGCTTCAAGCCACAACAAGGTCAGCACGTACTGATTCGCGCCCGCGTCAGCCTTTACGAAGGCCGTGGCGACTATCAAATAATCGCTGAACATATGGAAGAAGCCGGTGCCGGTGCGCTGCAGCGCGCCTTTGATGAGCTAAAACTCAAACTCGCCCGTGAAGGCCTGTTTGATGAGCAGCACAAAAAACCATTGCCACCGCTACCCAAACATATCGCCGTGATTACCTCACCTACCGGCGCGGCAATTCGCGATATTTTAAATGTGCTAGAGCGACGCTTTCCGAGTATTCCCGTAACCGTCATCCCCGTTGCCGTACAAGGCAAAGAAGCCGCACCGCAAATTGTTAAAGCCATTACCCTAGCCAACTGCGCAGGCTTATTTGATGTGGTGGTTCTTGGGCGCGGCGGCGGTTCACTGGAAGATTTATGGCCCTTTAACGAAGAGACTGTCGCGCGGGCGATATTTGCCAGCGACTTACCCATCGTTAGCGCCGTTGGCCATGAGGTGGATTTTACGATTGCGGATTTTGTAGCCGATTTACGGGCACCAACACCTTCGGCGGCGGCTGAATTGATCACGCCCGATGGCGAAGATTGGCTGGATAAATTTATCGGTTTTGAAGTCTTACTCGAAGAAGCCATGGCGAGAAAGCTAAGCCATCTGCAACAAAAGCTGCAATGGCTGCGCTCACGTTTGCGTCACCCTAAAGATAAGTTAGAGCAGCAATCGCAGCGTTTAGATAACCTAGAGCTACGCCTCAAAAATCACGCGCAAAGAATTCTCAGCAATTACCGCAACCGCTTAGAGCAACTGGTCATTCGCCAAAAACCACTTCACCCAGAACGTAAATTGGCACAACTGCAGGAGCGCCTCAAGCTCGCACAACAAGGTTTGGTTCGCGCACAACATCTTAACATCACGCAAAAACAACAGCGGTTTGCCGAGGCGGTGCGCATGTTAAATACACTAAGCCCACTCAAAACCTTAGACCGCGGTTATGCGCTAGCAACGCTTGCCGACACCCATATACCGGTCACCAACAGCCAACAACTGAAACCCGGCGACAAGGTCAAAACCCAGGTGGCAAAAGGTGAATTTGTTGCAGTCGTCGAAAGCATTACTCCTTAGGATGGATTGCTTTAGGTCACCTAGCTAAGTATATTGGCGACTTTCTTGTCGGAGCGCCTTGGTGTCTCACTAATAGTGAGCCATACGGAGGCTGAGATGGGTTCGGCCCAATCCGTAGAACCTGATCAGGTTGAGACCTGCGGAGGGAACAAGGTATCTAAGGGCTTTGACCCTACCTCGTTCCAAATCCCCTGCCTCAACGCAATATCTTCGAGGCACAATGACCCATTCAATTCCAAACAATATTGCGATTGCTGGCGCAGGCTTGCTTGGGCGTTTGCTCGCATGGCAACTGCTACAAGCCAATTGCAAAGTCACTTTGTTTGAAGCGGGAAGTTTTACGCCTGATACACCGCAAACCAATCGCGCCGCCGCATTTACAGCGGCGGGGATGATTGCGCCGCTCAGCGAAGCCGTTGTCTCCGATGAAGGTGTTTACCGCATGGGGCAATTTGCTTTGCAGCAATGGCCACAGTGGTTATCAAAATTACAAATGCAAACTGCACCGCTCTTTTTTCAGCACGGCAGTTTGGTCATCGCTCACCCGCAAGATATCAGTGAGCTGGATCAGTTTGAGCGCGAGCTGCAATTTGTGATCCCCCAGTGCAAAACTTATCGCCGCGTCAACCAACAGCAAATTCAAGAACTGGAACCCGATTTAAACCCGAATTTCTCTCAAGGTTTATTTCTAGCGGAAGAAGGTCATGTTCATAATCGTGAATTATTAAGAGTACTACTCAGCGAAATTTCATTACTCGGTGCGAAGCTGCGTGAATTCACACCTGTGGAAGTTGCAGCAAATAAGATAATTACAGAAGCAAGTGAAGAAGAGTTTGATCTGGTGATAGATTGCAGAGGCATGGGCGCAAGAGATCAGCACCCGCAATTGCGTGGCGTGCGCGGCGAAACCTTGCATGTAGAAACCAAAGAAATTCAATTGCAACGCCCAGTGCGATTAATGCACCCGCGCTATCAGCTGTATATTGTGCCAAAACTGAATAACCGTTTTATTATTGGCGCCACACAAATTGAAAGCGAAGATCGCTCGCCAGTAACCTTGCAATCTTCGCTGGAATTAAGCAGTGCGCTTTATACGCTATCGCCCGCTTTTGCCGAGGCGCGCATTATTGAAATGGATGTGAACTTACGCCCTGCCTATATGGATAATTTACCGAAAGTGATTATTCAAGATGGTTTGATAACGGCGAATGGATTATTCCGGCATGGGTACTTATTAGCGCCAGCCATGGTGGAAAATGTGTTGGCGCATATTTTTCAGAAAGAAGAAAAAGTTTTTAATGAATTACTTAATTGTTAAAGATGAAACCCTTTTTATTTGGGAATCGTCATCCTCGCGGAGGCGAGGATCCAGTTCTTGATTTTTTAAAAGCTGGATCCCTGCCTTCGCGGGGATGACGACCCCCTCTATATTAAAAGAAGCGCGAATGATCAACATCAGCCTAAACAACGAACCAAAAAAAATCGCATGCGACACTCTATTAAGCGATGCTCTCATCCAATGGGGTTTTGGTGAAATAAAAATTGCGGTCGCTATTAACAGCGAATTTGTACCCCGATCGACTTACACTGATCGCCGACTTCAAGATGGCGATCAAATCGATATAGTTAAGCCCGTTGGAGGCGGCTAGCCATGAGTTACACACCTACACTACCCGCAAAAGATTTCACACTTTACGGTGAAACTTTTTCAAGCCGTTTTTTATTGGGTACCGCACTCTATGCGTCACCACAATTAATGCGCGACTCTATTGTGCAATCCCGTGCAGAAATCGTAACGCTAGGATTGCGCAGACAAAACCCTAACGATCGATCTGGAGATGCAATCTGGGATTTCATTAAAGAAAGCGGCTGCCGCTTGCTGCCCAATACTGCGGGCTGCAAATCGGTAAAAGAAGCGGTAACGCTCGCCGAAATGTCGCGCGAAATTTTTGATACGGAGTGGATTAAATTAGAAGTAGTTGGTGACGATTACAATTTGCAGCCCGATCCTTTTGGCTTGGTTGAAGCTTCTGAAATTTTGATAAAAAAAGGCTTTAAGGTTTTACCCTACTGTACCGATGATTTGATTTTATGTAAGCGTTTGTTAGATGTCGGCTGCCAAGTACTAATGCCTTGGGGCGCACCGATTGGTACAGGGCAAGGCTTGTTAAACCGCTACAATTTGCGCACTTTACGCGAGCGAATCAAAGATGTGCCCATGATTATCGACGCTGGCTTAGGCGCACCATCGCAAGCAACCGAAGCGATGGAAATGGGCTTTGATGGAATTCTCTTAAATACAGCGGTAGCAAAAGCACACAACCCACCGCTAATGGCTGAAGCTTTTGCTGATGCAATTGATGCAGGAAGAAAAGCATACTACGCAGGCTTAATGCAAAAGCGACAAACCGCAAGCCCAAGCACACCCACTATTGGCCAACCTTTTTGGCATCAACAATAATTCGTTATAGATGCTCTTATTTGTAGGTGCTCTTATTATAGATGCGCTTAGTGAGTCAAACTTTTTACTCGCTCAAGCGCATCAGCTAACACATTTTCAATCTCTGTCATTTTGCAATCCCCAGATTCAACATAAAGTTGCATCATGCGAGTTAATCGTTGCAGATGGAAAATAATCTCTTGCTGTTGCACATGGGCTTTTTCTATTTTTCGGTAAGCATCTTTATCGCTGGCGACATCAAGATTACGCAGCCACTCACACAATTCTGGGTTCAATACTCCTGACCCCTTTACAGATGTAGAGAGATGCAACATAGCCGTTTGCAGTGAATGCAATTGCCTATCGCCATGAGTAAAACCTAAGGATAATAAGTTATCGCGAAAAATTTCAATCCAAGTTAGTAGGCGAGTTCTCTCGCGCAACAAATCTTCCAAAAACTCTGCAAGCCCATCGCCCTGAACCACATTTTTAAACGGCATTTCGCTGCGCCGCCAAATCGCAGCCAATATCTCATCATGACGATAAAAATACGATTGAGCGTTCATTTGGATTACAGGAATAACATCGCGCCAGGTAAGATGTTGGTGCTTAAAACGATTGTGAAAAATCGCAATAATAGAATCTGCCAAGCCGACAATTTTCCCAGCATAACTCAGTTCGCTCTCCACTTTACCTTCAGGATACCCTGTACCATCACAGCGCTCATGGTGTTCATAAACCGCTTCAATAACACCTTCAGACATACTTGGCATTTGCTTTAACAGCAAAGCACCAATTAATACATGCTCCTGAATGTGACGCCAGTCATCTGGCGAGAGCTCCTCCTTTTTCTCCAATACAAACGCATTCAAATGCAACATGCCGATATCGTGACTCAGCGCCGCCAAAAAAACATCAGTGCAACCCTGTTCACTGAAACGCATTTCTTTTGCAATTAATAATGCAAACCAAGAACAATAAATTGTGCGCAAAAATAATTCCGGCATGGTTAAGGCCATGACAGTGATTTTTTGTTTAAGCAAGGGGAAATTGTCGTAAGTAGCAATATAGCTTTTAAGAGTTATTGCTATATTTTGATGTTCATTGAGAGCTGTCAACAAATCATCTTGCTGCATGATGGTAATAAAATGTTCTTCTAACCGGTTTGAATCTAATACCTCGGCGAATTTCAAACAGCTTTCAATTGGTTTTTTGAGCTGCTTGGAATATACAGCTGCGGCTACATCTGGCGAAACAAAAGTACCCTGAGAAATGAGCAATAAGCTTTGCGCACTATAAATAGCCTCAGATACAGAAATACCGCACTTACTACTAATAGATGCCACGCGCAATAAATAGGCGTCAGCAACGAGAGGATCATATGCACGTACTTTATTATTGGTTATGAGTTTTAGCATTACTTACCCACACATCAGCGTTATATAAATTGCCTCCATGCCAAAACCGTCACTAGTAGCGGCTACCAGTACAAGTGTAGATGAGATTTTCGCTAACACACTGAAAAAAGCCTAAAAAATGTAAAGGCAAGGTGGCAAATGCAGAATAGATGCAATAAATGGCAACTAAATAGATGCAATCAAAAAAGCTCGTAAATTTTAAGATTTACGAGCTTTTTATTATTTCTTATTGGAGTGAGCATTTTCCAAGCGGCGCTTTTTAATAAACTCACGCTGAGTCACTTTCTTTTTCTTCTCTGCGTAGGGGTTATCAGTGGTGCGATACTCAATACGAATTGGTGTGCCGTGCAAATCCATAACCCGCCTAAAGGTTTTTTCCAGATACTTAGTGTAATGGCTGGGAATATCGGCGGTTTGATTGCCGTGAATAACAACAATCGGTGGATTGTGGCCACCGGGGTGTGCATAGCGTAATTTAATACGGCGGCCTTGAATCATCGGCGGCTGATGTTCACGCACAGCATCTTCAAGAATACGGGTTAAATAATTGGTAGAGAATTTATCGGTTGCTGACTGATAAGCTTCTTCAATCGATTTATACAGATTGCCAACGCCGGTGCCATGTAAGGCAGAAATAAAATGAATGGTCGCAAAATCGACAAATCGTAAACGACGCTCCAATTCTTTTTTTACATATTGTTTGTGCGATTCGTCCAAGCCATCCCATTTGTTGAGTGCAATGACTAAAGCGCGACCCGCTTCAATAGTGGAACCCATTAAATGCAAATCTTGTTCAACCACACCTTCACTGGCGTCCATTACCAAGATCACCACATTGGCATCGCTAATGGCTTGCATGGTTTTTACGATAGAAAATTTCTCTACCATCAAATCAATATTTTTACGGCGGCGCACACCGGCGGTATCAATAATGGTGTAATTTTTTCCAAAGCGTTCGTAGTTGATATAAATACTGTCCCGTGTTGTTCCAGGCTCATCGTAAACCACAACACGGTCTTCACCGAGTAAACGATTCACTAGGGTAGACTTGCCCACATTAGGACGCCCTACTACTGCCATTTTAATACCTTTGGCAGTTTCAACTTGTTCGCCTTCGGTAAACTCAGGAATTTCTGCCAGCACCTCTTCCATCATGGATTTCACACCACGACCATGGGTGGCCGTGGTTGCAAAAATTTCGCCCAACCCTAATTCATAAAATGGTGCAAGCGCAATATCAGGATCCATACCATCAATTTTATTCGCGACCAAATAGGATTTTTTATTATGCACACGCAAATGCTTTGCAATCATAATGTCTGCAGGGTGCAAACCTGTGCGACTATCCAGAATAAACAAAACAATATCTGCTTCTTCAATTGCCATCAGCGATTGACCAGCCATCATGCTATCAATGCCCTCTTCCTCACCGCTGATACCACCGGTATCAATGACGATAAAGCGACGCTCCTCAAAGGTTCCCTCACCGTATTTGCGATCGCGAGTAAGGCCGGGATAATCTGCAACCAGCGCATCTCGGCTGCGCGTGAGGCGATTAAAAAGCGTGGATTTTCCGACATTGGGGCGGCCGACAAGAGCAATTACAGGAATCATAATAAGTACATCAATTAATTTAAGAAGCAAAGCATGCCATCAATTCGTTTAAATAGAAAAGTAATGCAAACAAAAACGATCATGCTACAAAAAAATTAACCACTTCAAGACCCTCCCCTAATGGTTGGGCCTTAAGTGGTTCGAATAAAAATCTAATCTAAAACTTACTTTTTTGCTTTAGCCGTAAAAGCCATAAGACTTCCACCATTGCCATAAACATAAAGCATATTGCCATCGGTCAGCATTGGCGCTCGCACACCTTTGCGATCTACTTTATCGCGCGCCGCAAACTCACCATTAGATTGATTCAATACGTGCATATAGCCCTTGAAATCGACCACAGCAACATAATCACCAAAAACCTGTGGGCCACTCAAATGGCGACGCAATAGTTTTTCGTTCTGCCAAAGCTGCTCACCGGAAGTAAGGCTATAGGCAACAACTTTGCCATCGCTTTGACTTACAAATAATTTATCGTCAGAAGCGGCAAGATTTTCAGTTGTGGAACCATCAACACCCCATACACTGCCGCCAGTACCGCGAGCAGCAGCAGCAATGCGACCTTGATAAGTACCCACAAATAAAATGCCGTCTTTAATCAACGGACTCGCATGAATATCGACCATGCGATCTAATTCCGAACGACCTTTAGGAAGCGCCATACGCTGCTCCCACAAAATCAAACCATTGCTTGGGTTAAATGCCATCAATCGGCCATTTGCAAAGCCTGCAAAAATAGCTGAGTCAGTCACCAAGGGCGCAGCTGAACCACGCAATGTTAATACTGGTGGAGGATTTTCAAAAAACCACATATCGGCGCCAGTTTTTGCATCCAGCACAAACAATTTGCCATTCATCGTTTGCACGGCAACAACTTGGCCATTAGTTTGCGGCACTGAAGATACTTCACCTTTTAATTGCTTGCGCCAAACTTCTTTACCATTAGTCGCAGAAAGCGCAATAACTTCGCCCGCGTAATTGCCAATGTATAGCAAGCCATCCGCAACACTAATACCACCAGTAATTCCGTGGTTTAAATCTTTTTCTTTAAAAGAGTAAACAAGGCTGCCCATCCAACCGGTAAACTCTTTAGTCACTTTTGTAGACCAAAGTTTTTTACCCGTTTGACGATTTAAAGCAGTCACTATACCTTCGTGATCGGCGGTATAAATTTTATCGCCATCAATTGCAGGAGTGAGTTGGGTTAGGCCGATACCTTGACCATTACCAACGCCACGACTCCACACTTCACTAAGCTTTGCTGTCTCTTTAAAGCTTTCTAAATCCATTGGCTCTTGGCCCGTTTTTTTAGAAAAATATGAGCAGCTAGACAGCAACACGGCACAGAGCAATAAGCCCCATTTTAAGTGCCTCATTGTGCTTTCTCCACAACAGCTGGTACAGCCGGCGCTGCATCAGCAGATTTTAATTCGTCAGCTTTCATTTGCAGAACCATAGAGCGCTCTTGATTTTGTGGATCGGTAGTCTCTAATGCTTTTTTATAGGCCGTAGCAGCTGCTTCTTTGTTGCCTTGGGCTTTTAAAATATCACCACGTACCTCAGCATATTCTGACGCAAAAGCTTTACTGGGTTCTTCAGCTATTTGTGCTTGAGCTTCAGTGTAGGCAGCTTTCGCCACGTAAACTCGCGCCAAGCGCACATGGGCTAACTGTGCAGTTGCAATATCAGGCTTGGAGGACAAAATCCATTGCAGCTCTGTTACAGCTTTATCTAAATTACCCGCATCAACTGCTGCCTTAGCAAGATAAAAAGCTGCACCTTGCGCATATAAAGACTTACCATTTTTTTCTTTCAGCTCATTGGCCATATGTTCGGCAGTGGCTTTATCTGCATCGCTCAAGGTTTTCCCTTGCTCTACGCTTAAAAGCTTTACCAAAGTGTCGTATTGTGAAGAAGCCGATTCCGCTTTAACGCGTTGCTTGTCTTGCCATGCTGTCCACGCAAAATAAACAACAACTGCGGCCACTATCGCTGTAACAACAGTTTTGCCGTAATCTTTCCACCAGCGTTTTAATACTTCTAATTGTTCTTCTTCAGTTAAATGCGTGCTCACAATGAACTCCTAATGATTCATATCAATTAAAATTTATACACAAGTTTTTAAAAAATTTGTTATTTCACATAATGCAATTATTTGCTGGGGCTGATCTTCGCGCAAAAACTTCACGACCACAACCTGCTTGGCAATTTCATCCTCACCCAGAATTAAAGCGACATCCGCAGTGCTCTTATCAGCTTTTTTTAACTGATTTTTAAAATTACCGCCACCGCAATGGTTGATCACACGCAAGTTTGGCAATTCAGTGCGGAGATTTTCAGCTAACTGAAAAGCCTCTTTTTGCACATTGCCAACTGCGACCACATAAATATCCGCAATTTGCTCCAGACCTTTTGGAATCGCATCGACCGCTTGTAGCAATAATACCAGCCGCTCCAAACCAATACCAAAACCAACCGCAGGTGTAGGCTTGCCACCTAACTGCTCAACCAAGTTATCGTAGCGCCCACCGGCACACACGGTACTTTGTGAACCTAATTTATCGGTTACCCATTCAAACGCAGTTTTACCGTAATAATCCAAACCGCGCACTAAACGTGGATTGACTTGATAGCTAACACCACCCGCATCCAACAACATCTTAAGTTGTTCAAAATGTGTTTTAGAAGCTTCATCCAAATAATCCAGCAATACTGGAGCACCATCGAGCAGAGCTTGAGTAGTGGCTTCTTTACTATCCAATATACGCAGTGGATTAGTCGTTAAACGGCGTTGACTATCCGCATCCAACTGCTGTTTATGAGCCTCAAGATAAGTTACCAAGGCATCTTTGTATTTTGCGCGCGATGCTGAGTCACCCAGCGAATTGATCTGCAGTGTGACAAACGAAGCAACACCAAGTTCACGCAAAATACGCGCACTGAGCAATAAAACTTCAGCATCTATATCGGGGCCATCCATACCAAAGGTTTCGACACCAATCTGGTGGAACTGACGGTAGCGGCCTTTTTGTGGGCGCTCGTAACGAAACATCGGGCCCATGTACCACAAACGCTGGGTTTGGTTGTACAACAAACCATGTTCTTCACAGGCGCGCACACAACATGCGGTGCCTTCTGGGCGCAAGGTGACGCTATCACCATTGCGATCATCAAAGGTATACATCTCTT
>SYDJ01000023.1 GCA_005801205.1 Gammaproteobacteria bacterium | reverse complement strand
CGTGAACTGCGTGGCGCCCGGGCCCATCGCCGCCACCGAGATGTTCCATGCCGTGGTGCCCGAAGGCAGCGAAAAGATGCAGGCGATGGCTGCCTCCATACCGGTGCATAGCCCAACCTAAAGTAATTGTTTTTTTCGGGTTTAATTTCTAAGCCGGTACGAAGGCTTTTTATGATTTTATCTTGCTGCTCGGGCGAGGTATCTTTGGTAATACGTTTTAACTCTTTACCAACAGCCTCCATGATGCCACGGGTATAAATAACTTCCCTTGCCTGTTCAGAGCGATCAATTTTGGTTACCTCTGCCTGACCCTTCATAAGTGGCTCAATAATATTGGTTACATCAACTACCAACATTGCGCTGGTTGAATACGTCTTTGGCAAAGTCGCGCCCATAAGCAGTACTGCAAAACTAACCGCCACAAATAAACCAACGACCCAAAAGCGAAACTTAATGAGTTCCGCTTTGAGTGCCCAGACTAAATCTCTTAAATAAACCTTATCCATGAAAAATCTCTAGTTTAAAAGGAACGCTCGGGGACAGTAACAATGTCGGAAGGCTGAAGTGGATAGTTAGTTTCTACTTTTCCATTCTCAATTAAGTCTCCCAAATAGATGGGGTAGACTTTTGTTTCGCCGTTCACCTTGCGATACAACTTAGCTTTATTAGCAGAAGCAAATTCATTTGGCCCGCCCGCCAGCAAAACCAAGTCCAAAACCGTCATTCCATCGCGGTAGGGTATGGATTGAGGGCTACCGACAGCACCGGTAATACGAACTCGACGCTGAAAATCAGAGCTGCTTGGGTTGGCAACAATAACAGTCACCTGTGGGTTGCGCACATAATTCTCAAGCCCAGCAATAATGTTGTTAGACAATTGAGTGGCAGTGAGATTAGCCGCCATAATATCACCGATCAATGGCAATGAAATTTTGCCATCGGGGCGCACCGGTACCCCGGTTGATAATTCTGGGTTACGCCATACGCTAATTTGTAGCGCATCACCTACACCTATGCGGTACTCATCCGTAACACCTCGATCTGAAATAGGTGGGGGAGCCACTTTTTTGGTGCTGCTACAGGCAGTCAAAAAACAGGCTACAAACATCAGGCCCAACCATGCGATTTTTTTCATTGATATACTCCGTGACCAATCTGAATTAGTGAACGCCTTTGCCCAACAAGATAATTTCAACCGTCTGAATCATGATTAACATGTCCATTAGAAAGCTGTGATTTTTGGTGTAGTAGAGATCATATTGCAATTTATTTTTGGCATCTTCAACCGAGGCACCATAGGGATACTTGAGCTGCGCCCACCCCATCAAACCCGGCTTAACCTTGTGGCGAGTGTCGTAAAAAGGTATTTGCTGAGACAGATCTGTTACAAACTCTGGGCGCTCTGGGCGCGGTCCTACAAAGCTCATACTACCTGCTAACACGTTATAAAGCTGGGGGAGCTCATCCAAGCGTGTATTGCGAATAAAAGCACCCACTTTGGTAACACGCGCATCATTTTTTTGCGCCCACACCGCGCCATTTTTTTCTGCATCTTGACGCATACTGCGGAATTTATAAATGCGGAAATGGCGACCGCTTAAGCCGACTCTAACCTGATGATAAAGAATGGGGCCGGGGCTTTCTAATTTTACCGCAATAGCCGTAAGCAACATAAATGGCCAAAGCACTGTAAAAAACGCAGAGGCCAAAATTAAGTCAAAAAAGCGTTTCGCCATTAAGCGCCGCTTAGAGTATTTGAAACCGTCGGAATAGAGCATCCAACTCGGTTGCAACAACGTGATATCAATCTTGCCCAACTCGCGCTCGCAAAAACTTAGGGCATCACAAGAGGGCACACCCGCAAGCTTACAATCCAAAAAGTCATTGAGGGGAAATGCCGCATCGCCTTGTACGCGCCTGCGCTCATCGGGGGAAACTACAATTTCGGAAATTTGCGAGCGCTTTACAAAATCGAGCCAATCGTTCGGCAAAGGCAGCACCGTACGCTCGTCCACTTTAATATTTTCATTGGCGTTTGGTATGCAACCCACTACATCTACGCCTAACACATCGATCTCTGGCGAAAGGTCTTCTAGGAGTTTTTTAGCGCGACTGCCCGCACCGTATATGACCACTCGACGCTTGAGCTTTGCGGTATCCACAACCAACATAAAAATGACGCGCGCAAGTACCACCATCAAGCTACTCAGGATGACAGCCCAAAAAATGAAGCCTTTGGGGAGAAAATCTTGCGGTAACAATAGCTCTAAAAGATAAAGACTAAGACTGCCCAGAAAGAAGAAGCTGACGACAGTGCGCAATACCATGCTGCGAAAACCTTCGCGAACCATCGCTAAGTAAACGCCCATCGAGAGGGTACAACAGCTCAGCACCAGCGAAAAAACAACCAAAGGAGGCCAATAGGGATTAGTAAGCTCAGCCTGAAACTCGGGTTGATTAGTCGATGCTATAACACTAAGCGCTAGCCAAGCAGACAACATGAGCAGCATAGCCTCCGCAATACCTAAGAATAGATAAGGGAGATGCACATAGTGCTTATTGAGGCGAATATACGACAAACTCGGATCCTTCACATAACTGATGATGACACTGGCAATAGACGAAGCTTTCAGCCTTGATAAGTAGCTGGAATTGACATCTGATCAGCAGCATTAAACTAAGGGTGGGCATTATAGCGAGTTTTATGACAAATACTCGACCATCAGCGATGTAATACTGACACTTGATCGTCATAACCGAGATTTTAAGCGCCAAATGACAATTTTCAGCGTTTTTTTTCAACTTGTAATGCCACTTGTGATAAGTTAGCGGGCTCTGGATTTTCGCATCCGCTAAGGAATTAACTCATGTTTACTAGCAATCCAACCCTTTGTGTTATAGGTCTAGGCTATGTTGGCCTTCCCCTCGCCGTAGAATTTGGCAAAAAAATAAAAACCATTGGTTTCGATATTAATCAGCCCCGCATTGCTGCATTGCATCAAAAAATTGACCACACCCTAGAACTAAACGCCGAGGAGCTTAGCGAAGCTACGAACCTGACGTATACATCCAGCGAAGCGGATATTAGAGGGGCAGATGTCTATATAGTAACAGTGCCTACGCCTATTAATGACAGCAAGCAACCCGATTTAACGCCGCTTGAAAAAGCCTCAGCATTGCTGGGTCGCGTTATTGGCAAGAACGCCATAGTGGTGTTCGAATCTACCGTTTACCCCGGCTGCACCGAAGAAATCTGCGTGCCCATTATCGAAAAAACGTCTGGCCTCACCTTTAATACAGACTTCTACGCAGGCTACAGCCCAGAGCGAATTAACCCCGGCGACAAACAACACCGCGTACATAACATCATTAAAGTCACCTCTGGCTCAACGCCAGAAGTAGCGGAATATGTTGATCAGCTATATCGCAAAATCGTCGTGGTAGGTACTCACAAAGCGAGCAGCATTAAAGTTGCCGAAGCGGCCAAGGTCATCGAAAACACTCAGCGCGATATTAATATCGCGCTTATCAATGAATTGGCGCTGATTTTCAAACGCCTCAATATTGATACCATTGAAGTATTAGAAGCCGCTGGTACTAAGTGGAATTTTTTACCCTTTCGCCCGGGCTTGGTAGGCGGCCACTGCATAAGTGTTGACCCCTACTATTTAACGCACAAGGCTCAGCAGGTGGGCTACAACCCAGAAGTTATCTTAGCGGGCCGCCGCATTAACGATGGTATGGGTACGTTTATCGCCGATTCCGTGGTGAAAATGATGACTCAGCGTAAGGCCCATGTTGTGGACTCTAATATTCTTATTATGGGGCTCACCTTTAAAGAGAACTGCCCAGACCTGCGCAATACGCGCGTTATCGACATCATTAACGATTTGCGTAGCTACAACGCTAATGTTCATGTGTTTGACCCTTGGGCTGATAAAGCTGAAGCTCAGCACGAATATGGTTTGGATCTCATCGATGCCCCACAAGCAGGCACTTACGATGCCGTCATCCTTTGCGTTGGCCATGATAAGTTCCGCGCCCTGGGTGTTGATGCGATTCGCGCACTCGGCAAACCTAACCACGTCCTCTTCGACGTTAAACACATATTGCCCAAAGACGCGGTTGATGCCCGTCTGTAATTAGTAAGGATTTTTCATGAAAGTGTTAGTAACCGGCACCGCAGGATTTATTGGATCAACCTTGGCCAAACGTCTTTTAGCGCGCGGCGACGAAGTGGTGGGCATTGATAACCTCAATGACTATTATGATGTGCAGATCAAAAAAGACCGCTTGGCGCACCTAACGCCAAACAGCGCCTTTACCGATATTCGCTGTAATCTTGAAGACAAAACCGCCATTGATAATGTCTTTAAAACTCACAAGCCAGACCGCGTGGTAAACCTCGCTGCGCAAGCGGGCGTGCGCTACTCCTTGGAGAATCCGCAAGCTTACATCGACGCCAATATCACCGGGTTTTTAAATATTCTGGAAGGCTGCCGCCACTTTGGCACTGACAACTTGGTTTATGCCTCAAGCAGCTCGGTTTATGGCGCGACAACGTGTATGCCATTTTCTGTGCATAACAATGTTGATCACCCTGTTAGCCTTTACGCCGCCAGCAAAAAAGCCAATGAATTGATGGCACATACTTACAGCCATTTGTTCAATATCCCCACGACCGGCCTGCGCTTCT
>SYDJ01000253.1 GCA_005801205.1 Gammaproteobacteria bacterium | reverse complement strand
TTTTTGTTCGCGGTTGCGATTCTCAATGTCTAAGTCGTATAGCCATTGGCCATCAACCAGTGCAACGCGAACCTCTTCAGGTTGGGTTGCATTAATGAGCATTCTTTTCATGTTGTACCTAATCAATTAGTGAATGCGCTAGCAAACTAAGCGGTTAGGTTAATGAAAATGATTTGTGCAACCTTGTGGACTACTGCGCTACAAATATTGCTCGCAATAGCGGTTGGTGAGGCCAAGACACAAGGGGGTCGCTGCACAGCGCTTGTATCAAATGCACCAAAAAAACTTGGCGCAACCCCATTTAACTCGCGGAGGTAAATCGTGTTTACCTTAAATCTATCTGTTGCTTGGCGTAATCGCGTTGTTTTGGCTGGCTTCGCGGCCAGTTAGCAAATGGCGTACATCCATTTGCGACACAGCTATAAACAGCTGAACCCACTTATTGCTCCGTTCCGCAAGGGAAAGTGTGCATATATTAAGTTGGCTAGGAGTCATGCATTTATAATTAATATTGAATGAGTGACTCAAGTTTAAAAGATCAATATGTCTCGGATTAATTGGGCGCTTTCACTCAGTGTTTGCGCCTCGAATCCATTAATAAACAATTACGGATTAACAAATAGAAAGCAGAGTTCAACAAAACATTCTAACTAACAATAACGGCTGCAGTTATCAGCGCAATTGTTACGGTGCCTAAACTACTCATAGCCAGGTCACCAAGTTGGTTTCGCTTGTAAGCCAGCGTGTCTTTTGCTCTAGGGCGTGACAATGCTGGATCACTCTACTGTCAGCGGTATTTCCTCGCGGTGCGCCTTAGATCAAATCTGCTGTGTGCTTATTGAGCACTCCGATTCAATGCAACTGCGCGACCCGGAAACCAGCCTGGATCAGCTGTCTGACTATAGCAGCTATCCGCAATTGCAGCAATCTCAAGTGCTTAGCGCACCTACTTAAGGTATTATGCGCGCCATGAAAACTCCTTCCTCTACAAATAATTCATCCGCAGATCAAGGATTACCCACTCAGGTAAGCTTTGTTTCGGTTGATGATGATCAAGCTGGCCAGCGTCTTGATAACTTCTTGATGGCGCGACTCAAGGGTGTGCCCAAATCCAGAATCTATAACATTATCCGCAAGGGTGAGGTTAGGGTTAATAAGGGTAGATCCAAGCCCGACTATAAAATCTTGCAGGGCGATGAGATTCGTATTCCGCCAGTGCGGATGTCTGAAAAAGAGCCGGTGGCCAAGCCCAGCAATACTATGACGACTTTGCTGGAAAACTCGATTCTATTTGAGAATGAAGGTTTATTGGTTATTAACAAGCCGCCGGGCTTGGCAGTTCATGGTGGCAGTGGAATAAGTCTTGGTTTGATCGAGACGCTACGCCAAATGCGGCCCGATGCGCGTTATCTTGAGCTTATTCATCGGCTCGACCGCGACACCTCAGGCTGCATTATGGTGGCTAAAAAGCGCAGCATGCTTCGCCATTTACAGGCCGCCTTGCGCGAGAAAAATACCAGTGGTATTACCAAAGTTTATCAGGCATTAGTCATAGGTCATTGGCCAAAGACCTGTCGCCGTGTCGATGCTCCCTTGCTTAAAGTAGAGGTTGCTGATGATGAGCGCATAGTCCGCGTTCATGCCGACGGCAAACCTAGTCTGACCGAATTTAAGTTGCTACAGGATTACACCAACTGCTCATTGGTTGAGGCTCGCCCCATTACCGGTAGAACCCATCAGATCCGCGTGCACGCCAAGCATATGGGGCACAGCTTGGTGGGTGACGAAAAATACGGTGATGACGATTTCAATAAAGAAATGAGGGCGAAGGGAGTTAAGCGTCTATTTCTACATGCTGCTGAGCTAGGCTTTTATTTGCCGGAAGCCAAAGAAAAAACCATCGTAAAAGCACCGCTGGCGACCGATTTGGCCGCTGTGATTAATAAGCTATCGCCCCTCGCTCCTTAATGTTAGTGGTCTGTATATGGAGATTTGTTCTTGCTGTTTATTTTTGATTGGGATGGCACCCTTATAGATTCAAAAGCCAAAATCACCCACTCCATGCAATACGCGGCGCGCGATATGGGCTGGGAGCCGCTGGCAGACCATTTAATTCACAACATCATAGGGCTTGGCTTACCCGAAGCCATTCTTTATCTATATCCGGAAGTCAGTGATGCTGAGCGTGCTCGTCTGCGCGATTTCTATGCGGCTAACTTTATTCGTTTGGATGAGGAAAAATCCTCAGACTTTTTCCCCTTGGTGCATGAAACCTTAGGCGTCTTGCGTTCGCAAGGTCATATTTTGACGATAGCGACCGGTAAAAGCCGCAAGGGGTTAGATCGAATTCTCGGTGATTTGGATATGACTGATTACTTTGATGCAACACGTTGTGCCGATGAAACAGCTTCAAAGCCGCATCCTTTAATGCTTGAAGAGTTGCTGGCTCATTTTAAGGTGAGTGCCGATTGTGCAGTTATGATTGGCGATACCGAATACGACATGGAAATGGCTCGGCGGATTAATATGCCGCGTATTGCTGTCAGCTATGGAGCACACCATATTGAGCGCCTGTATCAATACAAGCCTGAGCTATGCTTAGATCGGTTCGATCAGCTGCTTGGGTGGCATCGAATTAATTAGTTCAAAATCGTTTTGCCAATAATAGAGGGTCAATCCCCTCTGCTTTTAACATGTCCACCAAACGAATGAGTGGAAGACCTATCAGCGTGTTGGGGTCATCGCCACTTAGCTTGCTAAAGAGCGCAACCCCCAAGCCTTCGCACTTAAAGCTGCCGGCACAATCATAGGGTTGTTCATAGGTTAGATAGTGATGGATTTGGTTGTCACTCAGCTCGCGAAACTCAACCTTAAATTCTTCTACTCTGACTTGTGATTGGCCGTTGTTGGTGTTCAGAAGGCACAAACCTGTTTTGAAGATAACTTGATTGCCGCTGGCGTTGCGCAATTGTGTGAAGGCTCGTTCATAGGTGTGTGGCTTGCCGATGATTTGATCGCCCAAAACGGCTACTTGGTCGGAGCCAATAATAAGGTGATTGGAATGCGCAGAAGCTAGTGCCTTAGCTTTAGCGACAGAAAGTCGAGCGACCAAGTTGTCAGCGCTTTCATCTATCTCTCCGTATTCATTTAAGAGGGGGCTTTCATCAATATCTGGGCTGGCCCATTCAAAGGCTAGGCCTAGTCGAGTCAGTAGTTCGCGTCGATAGGTGGAGCTGGAGGCGAGTAGAATAGGTTGCATAAGAGCTCTTTTTATCGTGAAAACCATAAATAGGGGGTTAATTCTACCTGCAAGACACTAAATAGCGCCATTTCAAGAGTTTTTCTTTGACAGACGCAGGGCGGATCCCTATTATGGCGCGCTTATGTTTAAGACCCCCTCATTAAAGCCTCTGCCCAAGCAGGGAGACCCGCGAAAGTTTGCCCAACAAGGCATATCGCTCGACGGGTTTGTGCCAGTAGCTGAGCTGCCAAGATTGGCAGAATCACTGCAAGAAACTACCGGAGAAATCCAAGTGGATTTGGCATTTGGCATTAGTGTGGAGAAGAAAAAGATCGTTACTGGCCATGCATCAGCTGAACTTACCTTAGTTTGTCAGCGCTGCTTGGAGAATGTAAAGGTACCGGTCAAAAGTGATATCTCGTTAGGTATTGTGTGGGATGAAGAGGGTGCTGAGGCTTTGCCGGAGTATCTTGACCCATGGATTACTGGCGAAGGTGTAGCAGATCTCTACGATATGATCGAAGAAGAAATGCTGTTGAGTTTACCGAAGGTTGCTTACCACGAAGAGCTTTGCGTTGATCGCCAACTTTTCTCAAGTGGTAAACCAGTCGAAGTAAAGAAAACAAAGAACCCATTTCAGGTGTTGGAGCAACTTAAGAGCTCGCCGAAATAACCCACTGATTCAGTGGTAAAGAGGCGCCTCGGCTTCAACGAGTAAGTAAATAGGAGTAGACCCCATGGCAGTACAACAAAACAAAAAATCTCGTTCAAAGCGCGACATGCGTCGTTCACATGATGCATTGACTGGCCCAACTTTGTCAGTAGATGCAACTAGCGGTGAAAAGCACTTGCGTCACCACGTTACCGCAGACGGTTTTTACCGTGGCGTTAAAGTGATCGACAAAGGCAGCAACGAGTAATTTCTCAGCAAGACGATTACATCTTGTCTGCAAGAATTCGAATAGCGGTAGACGCTATGAGCGGGGACTTAGGTCCCCGCGTTGCTATCTCGGCCGCGCAAAAATTTACGGCAACCTTTGCCGATGTTGACGTTATATTGGTCGGCAATGAGCAGCAACTCCTCGCTTCATCCTCTGTTAAAAAATTATCTCGCCAGCGCATCAGTATCCTTAATGCAACTGACCTTGTTGCTATGGATGAAGATCCTTTGCACGCGTTGCGCCATAAAAAAAATTCTTCAATGTGGCTTGCGATTGAAAGTCTCAATAAAAATCTTGCTGATGCTTGTGTAAGCGCCGGCAATACTGGCGCGCTTTTGGCAATGGGTAAATATCTATTAAAGACCATTCCCGGTCTTGAACGTCCTGCAATTTGCAAAGCTATGCCGGTAGAGCAAGGGCAGACATATTTATTAGATTTAGGTGCAAATACAAATTGCACGCCAGAAAACTTGCATCAATTTGCGGTTATGGGAAAAATTTTAGCGTCTGCAACAAATTCCAATCCGCGTATCGGTTTATTAAACATTGGCACTGAAGCAACCAAAGGCACGGATGTCATCAAAACAGCGCAAGAATTATTGCAAAATGATTCGCGCTTAAATTTTGGCGGATACATTGAGGCCAATAAAATTTTTACTGGCGAAATGGATGTCATTGTCTGCGACGGATTTCATGGCAATATCGCGCTCAAAACCTGTGAAGGTACTGCGCGTTTTATTGCAAAAAAAATTCAAGCTACATTTAAACAAAACTGGTTGGCGCGATTAGCCGCCATTATTATTTGGCCTCTACTAAAGCAGCTGCGCAACGAGCTTAACCCATCCATGTATAATGGTGCCAGTTTTTTAGGTCTGCAAAAAGTTTTGGTGAAAAGCCATGGTAATTCCAACAAAAAAGCCTTTGTGCAAGCCTTAATTGTGGCGCGTGAGCAGGTTATTCAAAATGTTCCGGCGCGCATTCAAGCAGAGTTTCTAGCTCAACCCATTTTCCATCAGCAATAAAGTAATTATTTATGACTCAACAAAATCTTGCTTTTGTATTTCCTGGTCAAGGCTCACAAAAAATTGGCATGTTGGCTGATTTGGCGGCGCAATATCCAATTGTTACTCAAACTTTTGCAGAAGCATCGCAAGTCTTGGGTTACGACTTGTGGGATCTCGTGCAAAACGGAGCACAAGAAGATATTAATTTAACCGAACGCACACAACCCTTATTGTTAACTGCAAGCGTTGCAGTTTGGCGCGTATGGAATGAACAAGGTGGCGCACAGCCCGCGCTTGCTTCTGGCCACAGTTTAGGTGAATGGTCGGCCTTGGTGTGTGCTGGTGTAGTTGCTTTTGCAGATGCCGTGAAGCTCGTACAGCAGCGCGGAAAATTTATGCAAGAAGCTGTGCCCGCAGGTCAAGGTGCAATGTTTGCGATTATTGGTTTGGATGATGCTTTAATTCTCGAAGCCTGCAAAAAAGCAGAGCAGGGCGAAGTCGTTTCCGCTGTGAATTTTAATTCACCCGGTCAGGTAGTTATTGCAGGTGCTGCAGCCGCCGCTGAGCGTGCAGCTGCACTCTGTAAAGAAGCGGGCGCAAAACGCGCGCTACCCTTGCCAGTAAGCGCACCATTCCATACATCTTTAATGCGCCCAGCGGCAGATCGTTTGGCTGAACAAATTGTTGCTACAGAATTTAAAACACCAAAAATTCCTGTTGTACATAATGTGACCGCACAAACCGAAGCTGATCCTCAAAAAATTAAAGCGCTAATGATCGAGCAAATTTACAGTGCGGTGCGTTGGGTTGAGTGCGTAAATACTATGAGCGCAGCTGGCATCACAACTACAATTGAATGTGGCCCAGGAAAAGTGTTGTCCGGATTAAACAAGCGCATCAACTCAGAATTAACGACGCTATCAGTAGAAAAATCAGAAGATGTCGATAGTGTTTTGGCTCAATTTTAATTCATAAATTTAAGTAAAGATTAACAAGAGAAATTAACTATGAGTATGAACGATAAAGTTGCTTTAGTCACAGGTGCAAGCCGTGGTATTGGCGCTGCTATCGCCGAACAATTGGGCAAGGCTGGCGCAATTGTGATTGGTACTGCAACCAGTGAATCAGGCGCAGAAAAAATTTCTGCACGCCTTGCTGAGCAAGGTATTCGCGGTGTCGGTAAGGTTTTAAATGTTACCGATGCAGATTCAGTTGCTGAATTATTGAAAAGTGTTACCGAAGAATTCGGTGCCCCCGCAATTTTGGTAAACAATGCTGGCATCACTAAAGACAATTTGTTAATGCGCATGAGCGATGACGAATGGTTTGATGTAATCAACACTAACTTAAGTGCAGTTTATCGTTTAAGCAAAGGTGTGCTGCGTGGCATGATGAAAGCTCGCTGGGGGCGCATCATTAATATTAGCTCTGTGGTTGGCGCTATGGGTAATCCAGGACAATCAAACTATGCTGCAACCAAAGCTGGCGTTGCAGGTTTTGCGCGTTCATTGGCTGCTGAAATTGGCTCACGCAATATTACTGTTAACACAGTCGCTCCTGGTTTTATCGATACGGATATGACTAAAGTATTGCCAGAAGAGCAAAAACAACAGTTGCTGTCGCGCATTCCATTGGGTCGCTTAGGTGCGCCTGAGGAGATTGCTGCTGTTGTTGTTTTCTTGGCCAGCGATGCTGGTGGCTACATTAGCGGTGAAACTATTCACGTTAATGGCGGCATGTATATGTCTTAAGAACAGCTTGCAACTCACTGATTTTTATAGAAAAACAGTGAAAATGTAAGTTTTTTTAGCGCGACGCGTTACAAGTCATCTAAATAGATGTAAAATGCGCGTCGATTTTGACCGAAACATAATGCTGAGTACTCTCATTGGGTATTTACTTGCTGGGTAACTAACGGCTAGCTAATGTCGGCTCATCAAACTGACGGTTTTGTCTATAACATTTAGGAGTTACATAACATCATGAGTAGCATTGAAGAACGCGTAAAAAAGATCGTTGCTGAACAATTAGGCGTGAAAGAAGATGAAGTGAAAAACGAAGCTTCTTTTGTAGAAGATCTAGGCGCAGATTCTTTGGATACCGTAGAGTTGGTAATGGCTCTCGAAGAAGAATTCGAAACTGAAATTCCAGATGAAGAAGCAGAAAAAATCACCACAGTTCAATTAGCTATCGATTACATCAATTCAAACTTGGCGTAATTTTTTAGAGCTGATTACTAATCTTCTCGAAAAGCCGTATTATTGCGAAATAGTACGGCTTTTTCTTTTAGCGGAATTTATTTCCGGCAAGCAATTTCCTTGATTGAGTAGATTTTTGACTCAAGCCTTTAACTGAGGGGTTTTACAACGTGTCACGCAGAAGAGTTGTCGTCACTGGTCTAGGCATGATCAGTTCACTGGGAAATACAGTTGCTGATACTTGGCATGGCATTGTGAATGGCAAAAGCGGTATCGCCACCATTAACAGCTTTGATGCATCGGCATTTACCACTCAGTTCAGTGCTTCAGTGAAAGATTTAATTGTGGATGATTATTTTCCCAGTAAAGAAGCCCGTAAAATGGATCCCTTTATTCAATACGGCATGGTTGCTGGTATTCAAGCTATCCGTGATTCTGGTTTAGAAATCACCGAAGCCAACGCTGGTCGTATTGGGGTTTCAATCGGTTCAGGTATTGGCGGTATTGGTACTATTACTGAAGGTGCCATCACCCTTACTGAAAAAGGCCCGCGCCGCATTTCTCCGTTCTTTGTGCCCAGCGCCATTATCAATATGATCTCTGGCAACCTATCAATCATGCATAACCTGCGTGGCCCTAATGTTGCGATAACGACTGCCTGTACTACAGGCACGCATAGCATTGGTTTTGCCGCACGTATGATTCAATACGGCGATGCCGATGTGATGGTAGCCGGTGGCGCTGAGATGGCTACAACTCCATTGGGTTTAGGGGGCTTTGCGGCAGCTCGTGCTCTTTCAACGCGTAACGATAATCC
>SYDJ01000252.1 GCA_005801205.1 Gammaproteobacteria bacterium | reverse complement strand
TTTCCGTTCATCTGGCGCGGGCGGTCAGCACGTTAACAAAACCGACTCGGCAATTCGCATCGTTCACATTCCAACGGGTTTGGTTGTGGAGTGTCAGGATGAACGTTCGCAACACAAAAACCGCGCACGCGCATTGAGTGTATTGGCGTCGCGCTTAAAAGCCATGCAAGAAGATGCCGCGCATAAATCCATGGCCGATGAACGTAAAAGTTTGGTCGGTAGCGGTGATCGTTCAGAACGTATTCGCACCTACAATTATCCGCAAGGTCGAGTGACAGATCATCGCATCAATTTAACTTTGTATTCATTGGATGCAGTAATGCAAGGCGATTTGGCGGCGATTATTCAACCGCTTTCAAATGAATTCCAAGCAGACCAATTGGCGGCGATTTCGGATTAATTTTTCTGCTTTTGTTTTTTTATTTCGGACTCTCGCACACATCTTGCGAATTGGTGACTGGTTAATTCTTGCGAGACCGTCGGCGGCATGGACGCCGCCGTCGAGCCTACAGGGATGTACTTGCGGCGTGTCTTGCAAGGATTAATCGGTCGCCAATCTGCGACGAGGAAAACTATGTATCTATCGCCCACCATCGCCAACTGCCTAAAACAATCCGCACAGCTTGCTGAGATAAGTGATAGCCCACGTTTAGATATTGAAATCCTACTTACCCATATCCTCCAAAAAAATCGCACCTATTTATTTACATGGCCAGAACAAGAACTTAATGTTGAGCAAGCGAAAGTTTTCAACGAATTTTTTGCTCGCCGGTTAACAGGTGAACCCGTTGCGCATATTATTGGCCAGCGTGAATTCTGGTCGCTGCCTTTAATGGTCAATAATTCCACGCTTATTCCTCGGCCTGACACTGAGCTTTTGGTGGAGGCAGCACTAGGACTATTTGGTGAAGATGAAGGCAATCAATCGCGCCGTCTATTAGATTTAGGCACGGGCTCAGGTGCAATCGTATTGGCGCTCGCCCATGAAAAAAAATCATGGCAGTGTGTGGGGGTGGATAAAGAGCTGGCGGCCGTGGAGCTTGCTGAAAAAAACCGCATGCAACTTAATGTGCACAACGTAAACATTCAGCAAAGCGATTGGTTTTCTGCGCTATCGAGTGAAGCTTCTTTTGATGTTATCGTCAGCAACCCACCTTATATTGATCTCAACGACGAACACTTGAAAGAAGGTGATGTACGCTTCGAACCCTTGTCTGCACTTATCGCCGATAATAATGGCCTAGCGGATTTGGAATTCATTATCGCCCATGCACCTCAGTATTTAACGGCAAATGGTTGGTTGTTGGTTGAGCATAGTTATGATCAAGGTTCGGCGGTACGTGATTTATTTGCGACGAATAATTTTGATCACGTTAATACCCTCCGCGATTTTGGCGGTAACGAGCGTGTGACTCTCGGTAGAAAAATTTCTTAAAGGTAAGTCTGTGAACGATCAACAACTCCTGCGTTACTCCCGCCAAATCATGCTACCCGATGTGGATCTCGACGGGCAGGAAAAACTATTGGCCGCCCGCGTGTTAATTATTGGCTTAGGCGGTTTGGGCTCGCCCGTTGCAATGTATTTAGCGGCAGCGGGAGTCGGCCATTTAGTGCTCGCGGATTTTGATACCGTTGATCTCAGTAATTTACAGCGGCAAATTGCACACACCACAGATCGCATCGGCCAAACCAAAGTGGAATCTGCTGCGCAAACATTGCACTCGTTAAATCCTGACGTACAAATTACCTGTATTACAGAAGTATTGGATACCGAATCGCTTGCATCGCAAATTTCAAATGTGGATGTGGTGGTTGATTGCTGCGATAACTTCAGCACGCGTTTTGCCGTGAATGCAGCTTGCGTTGCGGCAAAAGTTCCGCTGGTATCCGGCGCTGCGATTCGCTTGGAGGGGCAGGTCGCCGTGTTTGATAATCGCGATCCCAATTACCCATGCTACCGCTGTTTATACGATGAAGAATCCGAAGAAAATACCACCTGTGCCGCTAATGGTGTGCTTTCGCCCATGGTAGGAATTATTGGCAGCATGCAGGCGCTTGAGACCATAAAGTTAATTGTTGGGTTTGGTAAAAGCCTTGCAGGAAAGTTGTTGGTTTTTGATGCACGTTACAGTCAGTGGCGGGAATTAAAGTTGCCTAAGGATTCGCAGTGCCCTGTTTGTTCGCATACCCATTAATTCTGGTCAATTAATCGGCGACTAAGCCGCAAAAATTTGTTAGCATCGCTGGGTTATGTTTTAGCGCGTTATTTTTTTAAAATACAAACTAATAAAAATCTATACCATTAAAAAATCTACACGGAGTTTTTTATGTCTAATCCGCTATTTGAAATTGTTCTTAAAGGCGTAGTCGCCGGTTTTGATTCTCAGCAAGCCCAAGCCGATTTTGCCGCACTCTTTTCGTTGGATGCCGATAAAGCCGCGCGCATGTTTGCTGCTCCACGCACTGTATTGAAAAAAGGTATAGATCAGGAAACCGCTGATAAATATGTAGCGCGTTTGGCAAAGATAGGCGTTGAGGTAGCAGCAGAAGCTATAGCCGTTGCTGAGGAGCCCTTGAGTTTAGTCCCTATTGATGAGCCAAAAGCTAACGTAGAAATGGTTGAAACCCCAGTTGTTGTTCGCCCTTCATTAGAAAAAGCGGCGTCACCTTCATTAGAAAAAACGGCATCACCTTCATTTGAGAAAGGCACTCCGTCATCAGCTGAACAAACCACCCGAAGTGATAATCGTGAAGGTGCTACAACCTATCAGCCCAAAAACCATGCCTTTATTTTTACCGGTCAGGGTGTTGAATATTTCAAAATTTGGATTGTGAATATTTTGCTGACGATAGTGACGCTGGGAATTTATTCAGCTTGGGCAAAAGTGCGTAACCTGCAATATTTCTATGGCAATACCCGTTTGAATAATTCCACCTTTGAATACACCGCAAAGCCTTTGCAAATTTTGAAAGGGCGCATTATCGCCATGGTGTTGTTAGTTGCGTACTCATTGTTGAGCCATTTCTCTCCCATGATGGCTTTGGTTCTTTTATTAGTGTTGATCATTGCTACACCTTGGATCGTTGTACTTTCGTTGCGTTTTAATGCGCGCTTCACAAGCTATCGCAATATTGCGTTTCGTTTTGATGGTTCTGTGAGTGGCGCATTCGTGGCCTATGTAGTTTGGCCGATTGTCGCTATGTTTAGCTTGGGTTTGCTATTGCCTTTCGCGTGGCGTCAGCAAATGCAATACATTATCGGCAATCACTCTTATGGCGACGCTCCTTTCAAGTTTGATGTGAATGTTGGTGAATACTACAAAATGTTGGGCATAGTGCTCGGCGGCAGCATCGTCTTTTTTATTGTGTATATTATGGTCGTGGGTGGAGCGGCACTGACTATGGCAGGTAACCCTGCTGCAATGGGGGCTGCAATGATTCCTATGATTGCACTCTATTTGGCATTTTATTTGGTGGTGGGTGCTTATATGGCGGTGACTATGGCCAATATTCAATTTAACAATACAACCTTATGCGACCCCAAAAACACCGCGGCGGCTGACCATTGTTTTAGTGCGAACTGGCAAATCTTGTCTTATATGAAACTACTGCTGATTAATACCGTATTAATTTTAGTAACCTTGGGTTTATTTATTCCCTTTGCCAAAATTCGCACGGCGGCTTACAAGGCGGCGCACACATCTTTTGTGGCGACTAGCGATTTAGATACCTTTGTTGCGGGTGAGCGTGAGCAGAGCAATTCCTTAGCAGAAGGCGTCAATGATTTGTTTGCAATGGATATTAGTATTTAATTGTTAAAAAAGGATTGATCATGATGCAAGTGCGCGGCGATTGGTTTGATGGCAAAACCTCAGCTCATCAACAGGTGTTGGTCGATGTTGATCATGCGGGTATGGTTTTGGTTCGCAATGCCAGTGGACAATTGTTGGCGCACTTAAATTTTAACAATATAGAAGTCACTTCTCGGATAGGTTCAACACCGCGTTATTGGTATTTTCCGCAGGGCGAAAAATTAGAAACCCAAGATCACGCAGTGGTTGATAATTTGTTGCAAAAATTTCGCCCCTCGTATTTTCATACATTGGCGCATAGGCTTGAAACCCATTTGCAGTTTGTCATCTTAACCCTAGTGCTTGTAGTTGGCATGACGTGGTGGACGATGATCTATGGTCTGCCGCTTGCCTCACGTGTGGTTGCTGACGCTTTGCCGCAATCGGTAATGGATCGTGCATCGCTAGAAACCTTGGCTATTCTCGATAAAATGCATTTTCACCCCACTAAGTTAGATAAACAAACGCAAGAGCGCGTGCTTACGCATTTCGCTCCTGCAATTGCTGAAAATAAAGAATTGAATATTCGTGTGCAATTTCGCGGTGGTGGCGATATAGGTGCAAATGCATTTGCATTGCCTGATGGCACAGTGGTTTTTACTGATGAGATTGTTCACCTTGCGCATAATGATGACGAGTTATTAGCGGTATTCGCTCATGAAATTGGCCACGTAAAATATCGCCACGGTTTGCGCGCTACTATTCAAGGTTCGGTATTAAGTTTTGCGGTAGGCATGTTGGTGGGCGATGTTTCTGCTGCTGCAGATATGCTAGCGGCCTTGCCTCTACTCTTAACTACCTCGTCCTATTCGCGCGATTTTGAACGCGAGGCAGATGCTAATTCTTTGGTGTTTTTAGATGCGCACAATATACCGCGCCACAGCTTTATCGATTTAATGGAGCGCTTAACTTATAGCGCGCACTGTTCTGCTTTGATAGAGCTAGACGAGGAAAAGGCAGAAGAAAAGGCTGAGAAAGAAGCCGAAGGAAAAGGTAAAAAATCTGATGTGGATAGCTCCAACGTAGAGGCTGTAGCAAAGCAAGAGGTGATTGAAAAAGGCATTAGTCTAGAGCGAAAAGCGCGTTGCGATAAGTTAATGCAGGATTACAAAAACAGCTCCTTAAAGTTGTTGGATTACTTCTCCAGCCACCCGGAAACCGATGAGCGTACGGCTACTTTTAGAAAACAGCCTGCTTCCAATAAGAAGTAAGCAATAACAAGTAGGCAATAAGAAGTAGGCAATAACAAGTAGGCAATAAAAACTAGCCAGTAATAAATAGGCAATAAGAAATAGAATGTACAAAATACAATGAGCGTGTTTTTGGTTTTAGGTGCGTGGCATGCCTGTACCGCAGTTTGATATTGTATTTCGCGGCGTGCGTAATGGTTTTGAGCGCTCGCGGGTTAAAGCACAGTTCGCAGATTTGTTTAAGTTGGATTCGGCAAAAGTCGAAGGTATTTTTAAGTCCTCTCGTGTTACATTAAAAAATAATGCCGACGAACGCTTGGCAAATATTTTTGTGGCGCGCTTATTTGCGATTGGTGTAATAGCCGATAAGCGCCCAATTGAACCGCTTATTTCCAAGGCTATAGCGCTTCAGGATTCAGGTGAAACCTCATCGGAATCCTCGGCAATGCATCAGCCGGTCGAGTTTTTATACGGTGAACATATACGGCGAATCCCCTTTGCATTTACGGGTAATGGTTTTGCTTATTGCAAAGTCTGGTTGGTAAATTTGCTGGTGTGTTTGTTGAGCGCTGGTGTTTTGTACCCTTGGGCACAGGTGCGCTCGTTGCGCTATTTTTATCAGCATACAGCGCTGGATAATGCCGCCTTTGATTACAGTTCTAATCCGCAAAAAATTTATTTAATGCAATTTGCGTTTATCACCTATGGCTTAGGGTTGGCTTACGTATTTTTTATTAACCCCTTTTATTGTTTGCTCGGTCTACTTATTTTGATAGGTGTTTTCCCGTTGTACTGGTTTAAGCGCAGTGCATTTCAACAGCGCCATTCGTTTTATCGCCACCTAAGTTTTCGCCACTGTGGGAGCTTGCGCGATGCTTACTTTGTGTTTCTCGGCTGGCCGCTGATTATGCTTTTAACGGCAGGTTTAGCTGCGCCCTTTGCTGTGCTCAACATGCAGGAATATGTGGCAAGAACAAAAAGCTTTGGCGGTTATAACCTAAGTTTTGCGGGGAGCATTAAGAATTACTTTACGCTTTTGCCGCCGCTGCTGATTGCCGAGGCTGTGACCTTTGCGTGTGTTTATTGGAGTCAGTATCTGCCGTTTTGGTTTTCTACGATGATGATGGTAACAGTTTGGCTGTTGGTGTTTGTACGTTGGCGAGTGGCTTTAGTGAACTTACAGTGGAATGGCGTGACCTGCAAGCTGGGTTATTTTGTTGCCCATTGGGATTTGCCCAGTTACCGCAAACTTGTCGTGCAAAATGTTTGCCTTTGTATTCTTACCTTGGGCTTTTATTGGCCTTGGGCACGAGTGCGTTCTGCACATTACAAGGCATCACACCTAGCGTTTTTTGCGAATCAGCGCTTTAAAAAATGGCAGCAAAGTGTAGATTAGTTTTATGCCCTTAACTCAGGCTAAGCCTGAGTTAAGGTTGTTGAGTTCAGTATTTATAAAGAAGCATTTTTTAATTCTGCATGCTGTCGGCTTTTAAGCGCGGCCCACATTGCGACACCACTTTACATGCAACCAAGCGTGCAAACTCGCCTGTAGTTCTATAATCCTGACCTTGCGCAAGGGCATACAAAAATGTGCAGGCAAGCATATCGCCTGCACCGCCGATATCAATGGGATAAAAAACAAGCAATTTCATAAAATTTCATAAAGTTTTATTGGCGTTTCAGCGCTAGCTTGAACACATTACACGCTTTTCTTCATGTGGATTGCTTTATGTCTTCACGTATCAGTTCTCGGGCTCTTATCAGTTTGTCGTTGTTTCTGGCGCTGACCATTACGGTGTTTACATCGGTATTGATGTTTGTAACGCCGCATCAGGATTGGCTAGCGCTAATGCATACCATTTTCGGTTTTTGGATTATTCTGCTCTTAAGTTGGCATATTAAAAGCAACTTTAAACCCCTTAAACATTATCTTACCCGACCAAAAGACCAGCGGTGGTATTGGCTACCTTGGATTTGTGCCAGCTTGTTTGGCATCTTGTTGGTGGGGGCTTATTTTCAACTTCCGCCGTTCAAACAACTTTATGTCTGGGGGCAGAAAACCCGGTCTGCAGTGGCGGTAACACAGGATGAAGAACGGATATTTAAAGTCCGCAAAATTAAACCTGCGCAGGCTTTAGGGGCGGAATTTCTTATTGAATTTCGTAAAGGCCCGTATTTTAAGTGGCCGCAATATGCAATATGGTTGGAAACCGTGGATGGTAAGTTTATTCAACCTTTATATGTAACCGGCAAGCTTGGTAGTAATGGTTTTTCCAATAAGGTTACTAAAAAAGATCCGCAACGTGTATTTACTGAAAACCCTTTTGATAGCGGTGAAAAAGAGGGGGATGCTATTTTTGATTATCAATGGGATCCGGCCAGTAAAAACGATCGTGTTCGCCCAGAGTCGCTACCGGTATTTTTACATGCGCTAGGGTTGCAATCACGCTCTGGAATTTTTGTGCCTGAAAAAAGTACGCCAGTGTTAGATGCCTATGCTGGTGCGACAATTCTGGATAATTTTTTATTGAACACGCGGGCTTTATCCCGCTTGCCAGATCAATTTAAAATCAGATTTGAAATCAATGAATCTTTTGACTTCAATACTTTTTATTCCAGCGATCGTTTTCCGGATGATCCTATTTATTCTGGTAATGGTTATTCAGCGCAGCCTTCTGTGGTTTACGAAGCAATGATTGATCTAGGTAGTAAGCAGCCAATCTATCTAATGCACTTGATAGGACATGGGCACCATTCGGGTAGAGATGGTAATGTGAACCCTGATATTTCACAGTTAACAACCGCTATCAAACAAGTGGAAAGGATTATGGTAGAGGTGAGGAATAATTAATATCAGTAATCTATCACTGACTTTAATGCATAGTATGTAACAACAGGTTCCAGTAAATAAATAATAATGGTTGCGCGGCCCGCAACCATTATTGTTTATACGTGTTTAAAAGATCAAACCTTAAAGTGAGAAAGTAATTCTTTGTGCTGCTCGGCTTTTAAGCGTGGCCCAAACTGTGACACCACTTTACTTGCTGCCAAACTCGCAAATTCGCCTGCGGTTTTATAATCCTTACCTTGCGCTATGGCATACAAAAATGCGCCGGCAAACATATCACCTGCGCCATTGGTATCAACAGCTTTTACTTCGTTGCCGGCAACTTGAATGAGTTGGCTGCCATCAAATAATAATGCGCCGTCTGCACCGCAGGTAATGGCGAAGTTTTTAGTAAATTTCTTTAAAGCTTCTGCTGCATCTGCAATCGTTTCAGTTTGGGTGAATCCCATGGCTTCATCGCTGTTGCAAAATAAAATATCTACGCCAGCGCCAATCATTTCCACCAAACCGTCACGGAAAAACTGCACCATAGCGGGGTCTGAAAGGCTGAGTGCGGTGCGGGTGTTATTGGCTTCAGCATGTTCGCGCAGAGCTATGGCGGCGGCGCGGCCGGTGGGAGAGGTCACTAAATAACCTTCTATGTACGCAAACTCAGATTGAGCAATTGCTGCAATATCTAATTCATCGACTGATAAGGTTTCGCTAATACCCAAATAGGTATTCATAGTGCGTTCAGCGTCAGGTGTAATCATGACCAAACATTTACCCGTGGTGCCCGCTGGCGGGGTAATGTGCGCGGGGTAGGTAACGCCAGCGGCTTTAATGTCGTTGATGTAAAACTGACCGTTTTCATCGTCAGCCACTTTGCAGGAGTAGACGTTATTACAACCAAAATAGCTGGCGGCGATAATGGTATTAGCCGCAGAACCGCCGCTGGCTTTTTTGGAGGCCACTAAATGATCTGAAAGGTGCGCGATAAGCTCGCGCTGGCGGGCTTCATCCACTAAAGTCATAACGCCTTTATCCACCTTCATAGCGGCGAGGTCCGCATCGCTAAGGGTGATTTCGGTATCGACGAGGGCGGCGCCTATGCCATAAATGTGATATTGCTTGCTCATGAGGTAAACCTTGTGTGAACGAATTTGTGAGGTGGTGCATTATGCTGAAAAGGTTTGACTCGATAAAGGCATATCGAACCCGTAAAATGCTCAGCTGCTCCTAAATATTGAATTGAACTCCTGTTGGATCCTATTAATGACCAAACGTCGTTTTCTAAGTCGCGGTAAAAAATCTCCTAGCACTGGCTCATTCCGTATTAACTGGAAGCTGGTTCTCTTGGTGTTTGTGGCGTTTAGCGCGTTGTGTGCGCTAATGTTAGGTGTGTGGAGTTTGTATCTCGACAAAGTTGTACGCGAAAAATTTGAAGGCAAGAAATGGGCGCTACCTGCGCGCGTCTATTCGCGCCCACTTGAACTCTATGAAGGCTTGCCATTGACGCCCGTTTTGTTTGAAAAAGAATTAGAGGCGCTGGGTTATCGCAGCACTGCAAGTGTTTCTGCATCTGGCCAAATGTCGCGCCGTGCAGCCAGCAGCCAAGAAGTGACTTATGAAATCTTAACGCGTGGTTTTGATTTCTGGGATAAGCGCGAAGAGCCCCAGCGTTTCACTGTGCGTATTGATAACGGTAGGATTGCATCGCTAATGGATGCCAAAGGTGCCGCGCTACCTTTAGTGCGTATGGAACCAGAAGAAATCGGTGGGATTTATCCCAACAATATTGAAGACCGCGTATTAGTTAAACTTGATCAATTACCGCCGCTATTGGGGGAAACCTTATTAGCCGTTGAGGATAAACATTTTCTGGAGCATCACGGCGTATCGCCAGAGGCTATTTTACGAGCCATGTGGGTAAACGCGCGCGAAGGTGAAGTGGTGCAGGGCGGCAGTACGCTTACGCAACAGTTGGTAAAAAACTTTTATCTCACCTCTGAACAAACAATAACGCGCAAAATTCCTGAGGCCATTATGTCGGTCTTGTTGGAAGTGCATTACACCAAATCAGAAATTTTAGAGGCCTACATTAATGAAGTGTATTTGGGCCGCAGCGGTTCGCGCGAAATTAATGGCTTCGGTTTGGCAGCGCAACATTATTTCCGCAAGCCAGTGCATGAATTGAATCCGCAAGAAATTGCCCTGCTCGTTGGCTTGGTGAAAGGTGCATCTTTTTACAATCCTTGGCGCAATCCTGAACGGGCTAAAAATCGTCGCAATCTTGTATTGGGTGTGATGCATCAAGAAAATTTAATTGACGATAAGCAATTTAAAATCGCTCAAGTATCGCCGTTAGGTTTGGCCGCAGAAACGGATAACAGCTTAATTAATTATCCTGCGTTTGTGGATTTGGTTAAGCGTCAATTAAAGCAAGATTACAAAGAAGAAGATTTGCGTGCGGAAGGTTTGCGTATTTTTACCACCATCGCACCCATGGTGCAGCGCCTTGCTGAAAATGCCGTTGCAACCCGTATCGCGCGCTTGGAGAAACAATACAAAATTAAAGAGCTGCAAGCGAGCATGATTGTTACTTCGGTAGGCAGCGGTGAAATTTTGGCGTTAATTGGCGATAAGAATCCGCGCTATCCCGGCTTAAATCGTGCGTTGGACGCGCATCGCCAAATCGGTTCGCTAATGAAACCATTTGTGTATTTAACCGCACTTGATCAACCGCAAACTTATAATCTGGGCACGCTGATCAGCGATGATCCTGTGAGCATAAAAGGCGGCGATGGCAAAATGTGGGAGCCTAAAAATGCCGACAATCTAAGCCACGGCAATATGCCACTCTATCGTGCGCTGGCGCATTCCGAAAATCAGGCGACTGTACGCTTGGGTATGCAACTCACGGTTAAAGAGGTTGTTAAAACGGTTAAGGCCGCAGGTTATACCGGTGAGATTCCACAAGTACCTTCCATATTAATTGGCGCGGTGGATATGTCGCCCTTAGAAGTTACCGGCCTTTATCACACGCTTGCGGCAGAAGGTGTGTACACACCGCTGCATGCAATTCGCGAAGTCTTAAATGCCGAGGGGCAGCCACTCAAACGTTACCCTTTAGAATTGGATCAGCGTTTCTCTGTGCAAAGTACATTTGAATTACAGCACGCACTGCAAGCCGTATTGCGCGAGGGTACAGGGCGTAGCGTGTACAATTCTTTCCCAGAATCTTTGCCGCTTGCGGGTAAAACTGGCACCACTAACGACCAACGCGATAGTTGGTTTGCGGGATTTAGTGGTGAACACTTAGCCGTCGTGTGGGTTGGTAAAGATGACAATGCTAAAACACCTTTAAGTGGTGCGAGCGGCGCATTGCAAGTCTGGGCTGATTTAATGCGACAATTGCCAACACAAGGCGTTAATCAACAAGCACCAGAAGGTGTCAGTTTTGATTGGATAGATGCAAACACTGGCTTGCTCAGCGCAGAGCAATGCGAAGGTGCTATGTGGCTGCCGCTACACAATGATTTTAAACCGAAAGAATCCGCCGAGTGTAAAATTAAAGCCAACACTGGTGAAGAACATTGGTGGCAAAAGATTTTTTAATCGTTTTTGAATTGCAACTTATTCTTGAAAGGTGGTTTTGTGAGAAATGGTTTTTTGAAAAATACGTTATTGGTTGGTGTTTTAGGTTTTGTTCTTGTGAATTTAGTGGGGTGTGCTGGCAATGTGAAGCCAGAACCCACGGCTGTTGTTGTGGAAAAATCTGCTCCTGCACCTGTGCCAGAGGTTAAATCACCAGTGAAGCCACCCGTAGATCCGATTATTCCAGAAGCGGTTCCACAAGCTCGCGCCCCTATACCGGTAGCGAGCAGTAATGCGACAGCGAGTTTGGTGAGCCAAGCGCGAGCACAATATCAAGCCAAAAACTATCAAGGTGCGATTGCTATTGCAGAGCGCGCTTTGCGCATAGATCGCCGCGCGCCCGATGTCTATTTGATTTTAGCGCAGAGCTATATGCAATTGGCAAACCCCCAAGTTGCTTTGCAATTTGTACAGCAGGGCATTCGCTATGCGCAGGCGGGGACGGATCTGGCGCAAACCTTAATGCAGGTTAGGGATTCTTTGCAGAAATAGCACGGTTATTTTTTGAGTGGGTGATCGTCATCCTCGCAGCGAGGATGACGACAACTTTTTTGAGTCAGGGTAATTTCGAAAAGCGATTTTATTTTTTCACGTCAGTCTTATAAGAATAAAATACCAGCAAAAACACGCCCGCCATAATTGCCATATCGGCTACGTTAAAAATGCCTGTGCGCAAACCGCCGATTCCCATATTCATAAAATCGACTACGCCGCCGTTGTTGGTAATGCGATCGTAAAGGTTGCTAAAGCCGCCGCTCAGCACTAATCCGCAGGCGAGGTTTTGTAGCGTGTTCATGGTTTTATCGCGCAAGGCGTAAACCGTAAAACCAATTAAAAACAGGCCGACTAACCCGCTAAAAATAAAATTGCGAATATCTTCCGGTAAATTTCTGCCTAAACCCAAAAACGCGCCGTGGTTAATGGAGTAGGTTAATACAAAAAAATCATTCCACCAGCTATGCGTTTCGCTCCCTAGTAAGTGTTTTGTAGCAAGTACTTTTGTCCACTGGTCTATGGCGATAGAAATCAGCGAGGTTCCGCCTATTAAGATTACTTTTTGTTTCATTGAGCTTTTCCTGATAGCGCCATAAAAATTCTGGCGGCAATTAATACAAGGCCTGAAAGGGTATTAAACCCAGTTTGATGTTTAAGTATTTTTGGTCGGGCGGCTATCTTAGTCGAGCAGCTTGTCCTGAGCCAGTAGAAGTTGTTAGTGGCGCCTTGACGTGGGGATTTGGCGAGTGGAGTTGCTATTGTCTTCTATACTCAAAGCATTCTTACTTCTGAGCTTGCTGAGATAACCTCTTAAATAAAGGTGGTATATGAAAAACGATAGCATTGCACGAGCAGTAAAAATTTTAGAGGAGTTGTTGGGTGGGCTTGATGTTGCCTATTGGGAAGCCAGTACCATAGATCGTAAAGATTTTTTCTACGATCTTATTTGCGCGATTCATTCAGAGCTTTCTGAAATTGGCAAATTGAGCGTGCTAGATCATGATTTGATCTATGAACCCATTACGGCGGAGTTTCGTGCAGCACGAACCAAGCTGAGTAAGCTGCGCAAAATGTTGGATGAGTTTGTATTGCGTTCCGGTACGGCTGCTAGGTTAGAAACCTTAATTAATGATGCTGTGTCACTGCCTATGCGTTAAAAATGCCTTGAATGGACTCTTTTATAGCTTTTTTAAATGAGTTTGTGAGTTTTATCTCAAAACAATGTAAAAAAGTTATTTTGCAGGGTGGCAATTTTATGATTAGCACTAATACTTAAGTCACTGATGAATGCATTGCGTTGTTCGTGGTATCAGGTGGGTTTACGTGTTACCCAGTTGGAATTCCCCTTTATTTTGTACTCTAGTATGGTCTTGGCCGGTGTTCTTATGAGCACCGGCTTTTTTATGCATGATGTTTTGATGTGTAGTGTTTAAATAGGTGGTTCTTGACTGTGGCCGTCACTGACATTGGTTTTTCAGTTAAAACTGTTTTCTTCGCTGGGGAAAATTCCCGCTTTGACATCAGCAACATATTTTTGCATCGCACCGGGAATATCATTCGCTTCCAGCAAAAAGTTTTTAGAGAATTTTGGTGGTTGCTCGGTTAAGCCGAGAATGTCGTTGATCACCAAAACTTGTGCATCCGTATCTTTACCTGCGCCAATACCAATGGTGGGAATACTAATGTCGCGCGTGATTTGTGCCGCGAGTGCAGCGGGCATGCATTCCATCAGCAATAAATCTGCGCCAGCTTCAGCGAGTAATTTTGCATCGGCAAGTAACTTATCGGCCTGGGCTTGATCGCGGCCTTGCACGCGGAAACCACCAAATTTATTCACTGATTGCGGTGTTAAACCTATGTGCGCGCACACCGGAATTCCGCGATCAGAC
>SYDJ01000251.1 GCA_005801205.1 Gammaproteobacteria bacterium | reverse complement strand
TTGCCCTCGGAGAACAGCACGGCTTTCACTGTTCGGCGCAGGTAAAATGTTTTTACCGCAAGTGGTGAAATCCGCGCGCGTAATGAAACAATCGGTCGCTTATTTACAGCCGTTCATTGAAGCGGAAAAAACGGAAGCTTCAAAACCTAACGGCAAAATTTTAATGGCCACGGTTAAAGGTGATGTACATGACATCGGCAAAAATATTGTTGGCGTAGTGTTGCAATGCAATAACTTTGAAGTGGTTGATCTTGGCGTAATGGTTCCTTGCGATAAAATTATCGACACAGCCATTGAACAGAACTGCGACATTATCGGCCTCTCGGGCTTGATTACCCCATCGCTTGACGAAATGGTTTTCGTTGCGCGCGAAATGGAGCGTCGCGGCATTAACAAACCGCTAATGATTGGCGGTGCTACAACATCTAAAGCGCACACAGCGGTAAAAATTGATCCCGTATTTAAACTTAACCAAGTGGTTTATGTGGCAGACGCATCGCGCGCAGTAGGCGTTGCAAGTACGCTCTTGTCAGACGAACTTCGCCCACCATTTGTTGAAGCCTTAAAAACAGAATATATCGACGTTCGCGAACGCAACGCTAACCGCAAACCACGCGGCACAGTGCGCACTTACCCTGAAGCAATCGCCAAAGGTTTAAAACTGGATTGGGAAAATTACACACCGCCCACACCCGCTTTCACCGGCATTAAAGTGCTTGAGAATTATGATTTAAATACGCTGGTTGAATATATCGACTGGACGCCGTTCTTTATCAGTTGGGATCTCGCAGGAAAATACCCGCGCATATTAGAAGATGAAATCGTCGGCGCGGCGGCACGGGATCTATTTGCCGATGCACAAAAAATGTTGCGCAAATTAATCGACGAAAAACTGATTAGCGCTAACGGTGTTATCGGCTTCTGGCCAGCGAATACCGTTAATCATGATGACATCGCGGTTTATGACGCAGATGGCAAACAAATTAATACCTTGCACCACATTCGCCAGCAACATTTAAAACAAGGCATGGAATCTAAGCCGCACTACTCACTTGCAGATTTTGTTGCGCCCAAAGAAACTGGCAAACAAGATTATATCGGCGGCTTTGCGGTAACCGCAGGCATAGGTGCAGAAGAACTGGCAAAGGAATACCAAAATGCAGGCGACGATTACAACAGCATTATGGTTAAAGCCCTCGCCGACCGCTTAGCCGAAGCCTTTGCAGAACATTTGCACCAACGCGTGCGCAAAGAATTCTGGGGCTACGACCGCGAAGAAGCTTTAACCAATGAAGATTTAATTGGCGAAAAATACAAAGGCATTCGCCCTGCACCGGGTTACCCAGCCTGCCCAGATCACACAGAAAAAACCCAGCTGTTTGATTTGTTGAAGGCTACCGATAATACGGGCATCGTTATGACCGAACATTTCGCCATGCTGCCAACTGCTGCGGTATCCGGCTGGTATTTCTCGCACCCACAAGCTGAGTATTTTAATACCGGAAAAATCGAAAAAGATCAGGTAGAGAGTTTGGCGCAACGTAAAGGCGTGAGCGTGCAAGAGATTGAAAGATGGATGAGCCCGGTGTTGGCGTATGAGCCGGGGGCTGCGGAGTAATTTTCGTAGCCCCTAAGGAGTGAAACGTATTTTAGCGGGACTTCTTTAAAGAGACTTCACCATATAAAATGCGTCTTCACTGCCATCTAGATACGTTTTCAGGTTTTGCTGTTGCTGCACATCTAAAGTCACAAACTCAGAAAACCCAAACCCCTGCCAAAAAGCTTTTGAATTCTGTACTGATAGAAGTGCAATAGCGGCTGTTGTTTGTTGCAATGCATGCTGTGTCGCAGCTTCAATCAGCTTCCGCCCCACACCCAAACCCTGCGCAGTTTTTAACAACGCAAGATCGTGAAGGTATAAACAATTGGCATTTTCAACGTGGAAAAAAGGCGAATTAAGCGGATTTATTTTTCCAACCATCGACCAATAACCCACCAAATAGGCACACACATCGCCTTCACGTTCCGCAACCCAAGCCGTAGTCGGGCTTAAAGTAAAACGCTGCGCAATAACATCTGGAGATTCCAAAAAATAGCCGGCATAAGCGTCAGCTTGGATTACTTCAATAGCCTTTAAATCACTTGCGATCATTGGGCGAATCTTCAGACTCATTCATTAATATCCAAGTCGTTAATATCTTCATCTATGGATTCAATCAACAGCGAATCCGATGAACTTTCATCTTCCAGCAAATTACCGTCAATACGTTTTTTGGTTTTAGCGCCAAGTTTACGCAAATCATCAACACGCTTGACCAAGTTGCCCCGCCCTGTTTGCAAGCGGCTGCGTGCGGTATTGTAAGCCTCTTGCGATTTACTCAAGTGGTTTTGAATATTATCCATTGCATCCAACAGCAAGACAAATTGATCATGTAAAGCGCCCGCCTCTTTCGCGATACGCTCTGCATTTTTATTCTGCTTTTCATAGCGCCAAATATTCTCTACTGTGCGTAGCGTCGCCAAGAGCGTAGTCGGGCTCACCAAAATAATATGTTTGTCGTAGGCTTCGCGGTAGAGATTAGGTTCATGCTGCATGGCCAACATAAAAGCCGCTTCAATAGGGATAAAAATAAACACGAAATCCAGCGATTTAACACCTTCAAGTTTTTCGTAATCTTTAAAGTTCAAACCTTTAATATGACCGCGCAATGAATTCACATGGGCAGTGAGATAACTTTTACGCTCTTGTTCATCTTCCGTTGAACAGAATTTTTCATAATCAATTAAAGAAACTTTAGAGTCGATAATAATATCTTTCTGTTCCGGCAAATGAATAATTACATCGGGCATACGGCGCGAGCCATCATCGCCGGTAAAGCTCACTTGAGTATCGTATTCGCGGCCTTTTTGTAAGCCAGACTCTTCTAGCAAGCGCTCAAGAATCACCTCACCCCAATTACCTTGCGCTTTGTTGTTACCTTTTAGGGCTTGCGCGAGGTTGACCGCATCTTCACCAATTTTTTGAGCTTGCTTTTGCAGCTCTAATACTTGACCAGAGAGTCGATTGCGGTCGGCATTTTCTTTCTCGTAAACATCTTCCACTTTTTTGCGGAAATCATTTAGCTGTAATTTGAAAGGATCAAGCGTAGTTTCCAACAAGCTTTTACTGGAAAGCGAAAATTGCTGCTGCTTATTATCAAATATCTTATTGGCGACATTTTCAAACTCCTTCGATAATTCAATCTTTGCATTTTGCAAAAGCGCTAACTGCTCGGTGAAATTTTTGCGCTCTTGATCTAAACGCGTTGTTAACTCTGTGGCGTCAGCAGTTACCTTTACCAAGGCGGCATCTTTTTGCTGGAATTGCTGTTGCAGCTCGGCGAATTGTTGCAGCTTTTCTTTAGCGCCAGCCAAGTCTTGTAAATGCAAGCTCGCGTGCTCTTGCAGTTGTTGATAGGCCAGTTTCGATTGCGCTAATTCTTGCTTGGTTTCTTGCGCTTGCTGTTTGGCTTGGGCCAAATCGTGTTGTAACCCGGCTTGGTATAGCAGTGCTTGATGCTGCTCTTGGATGTGGAGTGCTTTGAGTTCATTTTCGCGCAACAGCAGCGCATCTTCCAAGCGTTTGCGGGCAGAAGCACCCAGCAAAAAATAGGCGAAAAAAAAGCCAGCGAGTAAAGCTATCAAAACAATAATTAGAGTAATAAACGCGCTGTTCACAGAAGATCCTTAATAAATGAGTTGAGTGGCTTATCGCCCTGCCCTAGAATTCGGTTTTCAGCATTCTAGCGTAATTCTTTAGATCGAGCCTCCATGCCTTCAGCCCCCATTTCATCCAACCCCCGCATCCTTGTATTTGATTCTGGCGTGGGCGGGTTGAGTATTGTTCATGAGATTCAAAAGAAGCTGCCCTTTGCGCCACTGATTTACGCCTCTGACAATGCCTTCTTTCCCTATGGCACCAAGGGTGAAGCGGAATTGATTGCGCGGGTGGATGCAGTTTTTCGCAAAATTACGGCGGCGCACCCTGTGGATATTATTGTGATCGCCTGTAATACCGCCAGCACCCTGACCTTGCCGCATATACGCAGCCATTTTCCGCAGCCGGTGGTAGGCGTTGTCCCGGCGATAAAACCCGCCGCTGCACAAAGCCAATCGCAAGTGATTGGTTTGTTGGCCACACCCGCTACAGTCGCACGCCCTTATACGCACAACCTCATTCGCGAATACGCCCCCAAGGCAGAGGTTATTTCAGTGGGGTCCAGCGAATTAGTGCAGCTTGCCGAGCATAAATTGCGCGGCGGCCAAGTGACCCCCGTGCAACTAAAAAAAATTCTACAACCGTTTTTTAATCACCCTCGCAGCGATGAAATGGACGTACTGGTTTTAGCCTGTACTCACTTCCCTTTGTTGCGCGATGAATTGGCCGCGCAGTTTTCTCCCAAGGTACAATTAATCGATTCTGGCGAAGCTATAGCGCGTCGCGTTGCGTCACTCTTGGCAGAACACACTTTTGATGAGCAGCCACCAGAACACTGGGCGATTTTTACCAAAGCGTCTGATGCAGTAACCGCGCTCGCACCCCAACTCGCTCAATTTGGCATTCACAACACCGACATCATTCCCGTTGAATAAACGCTGTGTCGCCTGCAGGTATCACTATGGCTTTGCCAGAACTCGAACAATTTTTCACTCAAATTCAAACTGCATTTAACGCGCAATCACTGCAGCGGCTTGTGCTCTCAAAATATCAAGGCGATGATGCCGAACTTGAACGCATTACAGTTCGCTCCATAAAAATTAAAGACGAATTGCTACTGTCATTTCTCTATGAATATCGCACTAATCATATTACCAAAAACCTAACCTTAGCCAATGCCATTCGCTTTCTAGAACACTCACTGGGCACCGATTTTAAAAATGCCCATATGCTGAGCGACGAATGGGAAATTCAACTGAGCTACAGCAAAAAAGGTAAAATTCTGGTAAATAAACACCGCAACAAAAACGCACCTGCAACTCAAGCTAAGCAAACGGAAACCACCGAACCAGATGCAATCCCGAAAGAAAAACTCTTAGCGCACAACAAAGAAAAACACCGTTTTGTAGAGCAAAGCCGCCCCTATTTGCGCGAGCTGGGCATTACCGAAGCCAATGGCCAAATTATTCCCACCATGTCGCGCAAGTGGAAACAGATTAATAAATTTATTGAAGTGCTTTCTAAAGCGATTGAAAACACCGGTATTGCCAAGCGGAATGAAGTGCATATCGCTGATTTCGGTTCTGGCAAAGCCTATTTAACCTTTGCCGTTCACGATTATTTAAGTGCGCAACTCGGTGTTAATACGCGCGTTACTGGCGTGGAGCTTCGCCAAGGCTTGGTGGATTTGTGCAATCAAACTGCATCCAAACTTTGCTTAACCGGCATTCAGTTTGAACAAGGCGATGTAAAACATTTTGCCGCAAAAAATATAAACGTAATGATCGCCCTGCATGCCTGCGATACCGCCACCGATTACGCCATTCATATGGGCATTCGCACAGGTGCGGATATTATTATGTGCTCGCCCTGTTGCCACAAACAAATTCGCCCGCAAATGAAAAGCCCTGCACTATTAGCGCCGGTGTTGCACCACGGTATTCATTTAGGCCAAGAAGCAGAAATGGTAACCGATGGCTTGCGCGCACTTTTGCTAGAAGCCAATGGCTACGATACCCAAGTGTTTGAATTTATTTCACTGGAACACACCAGCAAAAACAAAATGATTCTGGCGCAGAAGCGCAAAAGTGAACAAGATAACCGCGAAGTCTTAGCGCAGATTGCCGCGATTAAAACTTTTTATGGAATTGAGCAACATTGCTTGGAAACATTACTAAGTGAGAGCAGGAATCCTGCCAATTAAGCCACCCGTTAAAACTGCATAAAAGAATATGTTGTTCATGCGCTCCCTATATCCTTTACGTTAAAAAAACAGCACCGCTCAATCAACCATTTAGTTGAGGCAATACATAAGCTATACAAACAGGAACCCCAACAAAAACTGTAGTTCCTGTTGCGCTAGAGCTTACAGACAATTCACAGTCACTATTATCGGCGCGATAGCGCATATTTTTTAAGCCTCTACTTGTTGCAATGGTGGTTTCATCAAAGCCAATACCATTATCGGCAATGGTTATGTTAATTCTCTCCGCTCCATGAAAGACTACAGCCTTAGCGGTGACTGTAATAATAGTGCACCGCGAATGCTTGAGGGCATTGGTAATAGCCTCTTGAACAATACGCAAAATACTCAAGGATTTGCTGGCATCCAAGCCTTCAACATCGGGCAAATCATCAATATTCCACTCAACCTTTACGCCCGTTTTATCTAATCGTTTATGGAGTTTTTGCCGCAATGAACCCAGTAAAACGGTTAAATCTTTTTCATTAGGCTCTAAAGAAAGAATAATATTTTCAAGATCAACCAAACAGTCTTTTAGCATGTCGGATATATGAGAAACAGGTTGATCATTTTCAGCGGCGCGCAACGTGCTAATCAATATGCCGCCTATACCATCATGAATATCGCGCATAAACCTATCGCGCTCAGAAGCGATGGCAATAACCTTCTCTTGGCTGATAATTTGCTCTTGTTGTTGGTTAAGCCTGAGCTCTTGTTCTGCAAGTTTTTCGGTGATTATTTTATTGTGCTGAAGGGTTAGCTTGTAGGTGTTTATGTAAGAGCGTTGCAACGTAAGAACAAAGCTAAACATAAAAGGAATGGATACAAAACTAGAAATAAAAAATCTGTCCGGTGCGACATTACTGGTCATATAGGTCAGATCATGCATGAAGCCTAAAATCGAGATCCAGAGAGAAGCACTGAGCAAGCGAAGCATGGCATTTTTTTCGACCACAGAACGATAGACAAGCAACCCACCAATACCTGCGATTAAAATCATATTTATATAGTGCTGCAAAATTAAAGCACTCGCATTCCACTTCCACGCAGGCAAGGTAATGACACTCAAAAATATTGCTGTTGAATAGGCGATAAACTTTACACTGGGATATTGCCTCTGACTTAACCCTAATATGTACATAGTCGATAATACAAGAAACCAACTAGTGGCAGAATCCACAATAGATCCATACCATAATGAGTAGATGTCATTGTCGGGAATATCGTAAACATATTGTAGGTTGCAAACAAAATAAGCAACACTAGTACAAAAGAACAACCAATTGGTTTTTTTATCGATACCAGAAAAATAAAGATGCAAAGACATCAAACCCAATATCAGCAACACAAAACTACACCACCAAGGAAACGAAATAGAAAACAAATAACGCATTTCACTCCAATTTTTTAGTTTTCCTACATCGCCAATATATAAACTACCCACCGCATAACCCAACGCATCTTTATAGGGCACCGAAATTTTAATATTCAATCTGTCTCTATTTTTCAGTAAGGGATAGGGAATTTGAAAATACAGTGGGTGATTCCACTGCATTCGCCAGTTATGACGATTATCAAACACCAACTGATCATCAATATAAATGGCGTATGATCCTGCCTTGACCCGTGCACCATAAAGCGCAACACCGTGTGACGAATCAAAATCTGGCGGAATTTTATAATCAAAACTCAGCCAAACTCGAGACATGGGTGCATCTGGCGCTATCTCCACATAACTAGGTAATTCTTGCATGATGGGCAATTCAGTGGCTTGCCATTGCACATTATCAAAACGAGGAATTTGTGACGCTAACTTAGTAAAAGCGGCATTTCCATATTCTGTCGTTGTTATTGGCTCAAACCACACCATGGGTTTAACTTTTTCAACAACAGCAGGAGCACCTGGCTTAAACACGAGATAGGCCAATGCCAACAAAAACAATAAAAAAATGCCCACAAAAATAAACGTAACCGCTTTCCCTACGGCTGTGGATGCCGCTTTAAACGGTGCCAGATGTTTCATATATCGCTTCCGTGATTGAATTAACGCCAAGTTTTTTAAAAATTTTTTTAATGTGGCTTGATACTGTATTGATAGAAATATTTAACTGCTCTGCGATTTCTTTGCGCTCCAGCCCTTTTTTAGAGAGCGTTAAAATTTCTGTTTCGCGGTCTGTAAGTGCCACTTGTTTCTTAGGCCGAAAATAGCTAAGCAACGAGCGCGCAATCATAGGAGAGATGCTAGGGTTACCTTCGAGGATATCGTTTAAGCCCTCCATAAACCGATTTTCAGGTTCATCTTTATGTAAGTAACCTGCCGCACCAAGTTCAATCGCACTAATAATGCTTTGCGTTCCCGCAAAAATACTCAGCACAATGACCGTGGAATCTGGCCATGCGCGCGTGATTTTTTTTATCAGATCAAGACCGCTGCCATCCGGCAAACCAAGGTCAACAAAGACAATGTTTACCGGAGACAAAGGCAAAAGCGCCAGCCCCTCTTTAAAATCTACGGCTTTGTATTTAATTGTAAAATCGGTATAGCGCTCAAACAGCTGAGCGAAATAAGTCATAAATTCAACATTATCTTCAATGATCGCAATCGTGTTCGTCATACACCACCAAGCTCCAACTCGTAACGCATCCCAAGAAATCCCGCCCCGCAATATCATAAAAATCCCTAAGGTTGTAAAGCCTATGCAAGGAAAAACCTGCCAGAAAGAGCGTTTTTAGCCTCTTTGTCACCTATATAGGTGATACCGCCAGCACCTGCTTTTTGTGATAATCCGCACACTTTTTATGATTTATATGGAACTTCCGGATGAACATTCAACGATTAAAGTTTACGCGAGCGGCATTTTTGTTTGTTTTGACCTTGAGCCTTGCAGGGTGTGGCGGAGGGGGCGGGTCTTCGGATGTACCCACTACAACACCTACAGTGAGTAGCGCAGCAATCAAATCAAGTACGCCTGCAATTTCAAGCTCATCGAGCAATGCTGCAAGAATAAGCAGTTCATCCTCACTGAGTTCGCTCGGACTTAGTAGCTCATCAAGCAGCTCCACTCTATTTTCAGATAGAGACGGTGATGGAATTGTTGACTCTCAAGATAATTGCCCAGACATACAAAACATATATCAATCAGATGCGGATTTAGATGGTGCTGGCGACCTTTGCGATAGTAGTTATTCGCCTAGTGGAAATAAACCTATTGCAAATGACGGCTACTCCACGATGAAAATTTTAGTCGCTCCATTTCATTTCCCAGAAGCCAAGCCACTTTATGAAATTGATGAAATTAAAAATGCATTAACGGGAGAAAATCCGTTCTCAGTTCGTAGAACTTGGGAATACAACTCTTATGGCGCAGCAACCATAACCGCAGATGTAAAACCGTGGATGAGCTTAATTAACAGTAAACAATTTCATCAAGCAAAAGACCCTCTAGGAGATAGCCTTGTCGAGGAGGCTTTAAGTCTTGTAGCCCAGAATTATAATGTTGCAGATTATGATGTGGTCGCTTTGGTTTTAACGCCAGTAGACTATGGTTACCCAGGTATGAAAGCATATCAACGCCCAGGAATAACTATTGGTTCATCGGGGTTGCAACGCCGAGTGGCAATCTTTTCTGGTAATGATATTGCAGACATCAAAAGCGTCAGAGGTGTAATGGCGCATGAAATTGGGCACCTATGGGGATTTATGCACTCGTCAAAGTTAAATTGTGATTATGCTAAAGGGGAGCCGTCTAGCGGATGGCCATATTCCATGCCGCCTAGCTTTTCTGATCCAATTTATTCAGAAGGAAACAAATGTACAGCCTACAGTAATACTGGTGATGCCACTTTTTTTGTTACTGGCATGCGTGATCCCATGGGGGGATATCGTGGGAGCACGCATCCACTCAATAAACTAGCAGCGGGTTGGCTTTTACAAAACCAAGTAAAATCAATAGAGGGAAGTAGCAAAGAATTAATAGACGCACTTGATGTACATTCAACAGGCACTAAGGCGTTAACAATTTCACTCGATAAAACAGGGAATACCTCCGCACTATACACCATTGATTACCGAGTCAGCGCACACCCAGAACCTTTAACAGAGGCAGAAGAGCTAGGCACTAATTTTCTCGATAAAGTTTTTATATCGGCGGATATACCTCAGATCTGGAATAACTCTGAATACGTTTGGGACACATCACACGTACAATTTGGCCAACTTAATTCCGTTAGACCATTACAACCGCATGACATGACATTACCTGTAGGAGGCGTATTTTGGGATCCGTATCGAGGTGTTCGTATAACGCATTCGGAAAACGTCACTCAAAACAAAATCAAAAAAACATGGGTTAATATCGAACGGTCTACTGTGAGCTTATCAAAAGAAATTTCTGCAGAAATTAAGCTTGGTGCAACCACTACTGTTTCCATGAGCAATAATGGTGAAACGCCAATTTCAATTGAACAAGTCTCTGTTAAAGGCAGAGATGTAAGCTCATTTGTTATTATCAATGATACGTGCACAACCAAAAAGTTATCACCTCTTGCTACTTGCCAAGTAGACGTGAAATTTCAAGGTGGCTTTACATCTATATTAGGGAATGGGTATCACGCATACCTAGAATGGAAAAATGATGATCCAATAAGACCATTAGCAACGCTCGGTCTTCATGGCGTGAATTAGTTAGGCATATCAAAGGAAAAATGGAATGAACCTCACAAAACTTTTACTAGCCAGCACTTTATTTTTTAGCTCGCTTTGCACCCAAGCCGCGCTAATTGAATATAACGGCTATTCGCGCGAAAGCAGTTCAAATATTGTTTCAGGCAATAGCCAAGAATGGTTAATGTGGACTGAAACCACGGGGAAAACAGTCAACTGGTTTTTACATGACAACGCAGCGGCTGATTTGCGCAACGCAGGTTGGCAGCTAGCGGGTTATGCGCAAATGAATCAGCTTTTTAATAGCTTTCAATTTTCTGCGACCAAAACATTTAATAGTGCAATCAATATTCAACAAGATCTATTAATTTTGCCTTGGACAACAGCAGAGACAAGCCCAGTTACCCATTTTATTGATCTGTTTGGGGATACGTTTAAACAAGCTGGGCTTTGCTACCCTAGTTGCACTGCAGATGATCGCCTAAGAGAATCCCGGGCGGCTTTTGGCGATACACAAGAAATGTTTGGCTACGGATTACTGGTTGATGACTTCACCAATATTTACGGTCAGCACAACGTTACCCAAGTGTCACTAAACACTAACTTGGGGCAATCTGGCGTAACCAACAATTTGCTCGGCCTAGCGCTCTATCGCCCGGCAACTGCTACAAATACTGTGCCGGAACCAACGGCTTTATTTTTACTACTGATAGGTATTGTTGGGCTAATGACTCGTAATTTACGGTTTTATAAATCCCGTGCATTGCGAAGCAATGCTCTTTAGAGCCGCAGAATGAACAACGAAGCCCCCAGCAAGACCACCTTTCTGGGGGATTTTTTTAGGTAACGCGACTACCAGTGAGCCTATTGACACAAGAATATCGCACCCGTCACCTAAGTCGCACCAGTCACCTAAATAGGTGATACCGCTAAACCCTCTTTTTTGTGATAATGCGCACATTTTAAAATTAACTACCCCCTCTTTTCATTAACCCAAGGATCTGTAATGGCAAACAAACCGTGGTTTCTACCTTTATCTATCTTATATCTTGCAATAACAAGCCAAGTTGCAGTGGCTACAGAGTCATTCAGCGAGCTTGAGTTTGGGTTCGATCACATTTCCTATCAAGAACAACTATCGGATGTTGGGCGAATAGGAAATGACGGCAAACTGGAACAATCTGTTTCGGTCACCAACCCCACTATTCGCAACCTTTCATATTCAAACATCAATGATCATTGGGGGCTGATTGTACGTGGATCATCCACCGTTGCGACCAGCCTTGCCGATGAGCAATGGTCAGTGGGCAAGCATGGCGTGATTCAAGAAAATGAATTCAAGTTAAAGCAAGCCGAAATTGGTGTGGCGCTCGCTTATCAGCTAAGTAAAACATGGCAGATAGCAGGCGGTGCTAATTTTACCTCCTCTGGCTTTACACGTTCTAACTTTACAAAAGTAGAACCCGGTGCATCACGTTTTGCAGCGGCTATAGCACCCGCTACATTTGATACATTTGCAGGTGCGATAAATGAAGATCAATATGCTTTTCTAGCCACCTTATTGTTGAGATATGACACCCGCACGCTAGCCGAGAATTCGCCCTGGAGTTATTACGCCGAACTGGGTACCAGCGTTCCACTCTATGTTCTTATTCAAAACACCTCCCTCCCTAATGATTCCCTAAGCGATAGTTTTAATGGCTGGGGGATTAATGGTGGTGTAGGCGCCCGCTATCAGTTAAATGAAAAAGTGTCTATTAAACTGGGTTTGCACAGCCAATATTCTGAACGCAACCACATTCAAAAAATGTCTGGCGAAACGCGCATAAGGGTTCCCAATATAAGCTACACCACACTGGGTGCAGGCTTGGGTATTTCTTGGGGATTTTAGAAAAAATATTGAAGACAAATAATCATCGTTAGGAGTTTGGGAATGAAGAAAGTTTTTATGGGTATCGCATTAAGTTCATGTTCTGCCATGGCATTTAGTACAGAAGTATTACACGGCGCGCTCTCTGGCGTTTCCGGTGCAGGTTACGCCACAGGTGATTTTTCCGACGGCGTTTTGTTAAACCCAAGCTTATTGGCATCTGGCTCGCCCACAAAAGGCGGGTTCTCGGCACTACTGGGTTTTGGTGCATTGGCTAGCGATGCAGATGATCTTACTACGCAAGCTGAAGACTTAACTGACTTAACTGATCGTATTCGTAATGCAAACTCCATGACAACATCACAAGCGTCAGATGTAAAGCTTCGCTTAAAAGATATTGATGGCGACTCAGCCAATATAAATGCGGGCGCAAATTTTGTATTAGCCTTTGCATCGAAAGAAAATATCTCGGCAGCCTTGGTGGTTAACGCATTTACGCAAGCCGCACTCACCCCGCAAGTTGCTAATAGCGATTTAGCGTTAATTGACTCATTTATTAATAAACAATGGGATCCATCCAACTCTGTCACAGGGCTTAAATCCACAGTAAATGTACGCGGCGCAGCCATAGGTGAAGTAGGTGTTGCGCTGGCAAAATCTTTTGCTATTGATGACATAAGCCGACTTCAACTTGGCATAACGCCCAAGCGAGTCTCTGTGGAAACATTTGTCTACAACACCAGTGTTGCAGACTACGAAGATGATGGTTGGGATGCCGATCAATATCGTACCTCCAAGAGTTCAATGAATCTTGATATTGGTGCACTTTACGTACGCGATAAATACCGAGTTGGATTGACGGCACAAAATCTTATAAATCAAGATTACAAAACAATTCTTCCTAATGAAAATATTGAAGTAAAACGCCAACTAAACGCTTCTGCAGGGTATGTAAATGGCGCACTCACAACAGAAGTTGCGTTAGATTTGAATGCAGTGCCTGCGCTCGGCGGCTTCGGTGACACGCAATATCTAAGAGCAGGTATTAGTTACACGGTATTGAAGTTTGTGCACTTGCGCGCGGGCTTACAACAAGACATCAAAAATACTCAGGCAGATTCGTTCTCTGTTGGCCTAGGCTTAGGTTCAGTGCTGAACCTAAGTTACATTAGCGGCGGAGAAAAAACACAAGGCTTTGCACTCAGTGGTGGCTTTCGCTTCTAAATAATCCGGCGTCAACAAGCCTACTCTTTCAAAGAGCAACAATATGAAAGAGTAGGCTCTTCATATAATTCAGCAAAAGGAAACATGTATGAAAATTATTTCTCCATACGGTTTATTAATCACATTAATGCTAACTTTATCTGCTTGTGGCGGCGGCGGTGGATCAGCCGATAAAACGCCGGTTAACCCAAGCTCTGTTGCAACAACTTCATCCAGTAGCATTTCAGCACCTAGCAGCTCCTCTTCAATAAGCTCTTCCTCCTCAGTAAGCTCGCTCGCACTGAGTAGCTCGTCAAGCAGTTCAAAAAAAGCGAATGTCGTCACCATTACCGGCTTAGTTACTGACAACACAATCCCTAATGCCACTGTGACGATTTATGTAGGATCACAAACCTTTACCACCACATCAGATGCCAATGGAAAATACACAATCAATCTAACGGTTGATGATGCCAATCTCAACAAGCCAATAAAAGCTGTTGCCAAAGGCGGAGCTGCTCAATCAGAGGTAGAGTTCGTGTCTCTGCTACCTTCTTTCAAAACACTTATAGAGCAAGCAGGTAATGATGCCATGCTCAATAGCGTCGAAAACTTCGCCGTCAATATTACCAATGTGACAACAGCAGAATATGCACTTATTGAGCAAAACAAATTCAGCACTGCGACAGATGCAGAATTAGAAACAGCCAAGAAAAATATCAGTGACGCAGAAAAACTTAAGCTGGCAGCGCTGATAAAAATTGTGGTGGATAGCCCAGATTACAATTTACCCAATGGCGTAAATACCACGCTAGAGCTTGTGAGCAATAAAACAACCTCAGATGCCTATGCGGCAACACTGGATGCAAGCCTAATTCAATCCACCATAAAAACTATTTTGAACGATAAAACACTAACACCGAGCAGCCCACTTTTAGGCAGCTGGGTTATGGATGATGCGAACTTGCAATACCCTAATAAAACCATCGCCGTTATTAGCTTTATCAACAACACCGACTTCATGTTTGTGCGTATTGGCAAACAGCCTGATGATTCAAATTGTTCAAGCGGTGTGGAGTTTGGCAGTTACGAGTGGAATCAAGCCACAGGCGCAATGAATTTTAAGGCAACGGAAGATGGCAATGGCGACTGCGGTGTAGCCCGTATCGATAAACCACAAACCTTTACCGTTAGTATTGCTGGCAACGAACTCAGCCTAGGAAATGCCGTACTCAAAAAAGTGGGCGGGAATTATCCCTTAGCAGGCTCATGGACTCTGGTAGATAACGAGGGGCGCCTCAATATTCACACTTATATTTCTAGCACCACATTAATCGCTTATAGCCCAGAGTCTTGGGGCTACCTATCCTACAACTACAATGCTGCAACAGGCGATTTTACGACGCACACTATTGCTGCATCTAACGAGGACTTTGTAGAAGATTTCGTAGGCGTTGTTACAAAACCCAATGAATCACAACTCAGTAGTTATGACTCTGTTAAAAAGACCACAGAAATTTTAACGGCATTATCGCAACTAGAGTATCAATTTCCAGCTGTGATCAGCTCGAATGATTTGGTAGGCAGTTGGTATTTTAGCGATACGTCGAAAGCCTATCCATTACAAACGCATATTGTTTTGAGCTTTAGTAATAATCATGAATACATGATCACAATGGACTTTAGGGCAGACCACGCTGATTGTTCTGATGGCATAGAGCGCGGCACTTACAGCATTGATTCTGTAACAGGTGTTATCAGCACTCATATAGAGGCAAGCAGCCTTGCGACTTCTTGCGATGATATTCTTGACGGAGCCACGCTAAAAGCTGAAAGCTTAATGAGCCTAACATGGAGCGAGGGAGGTAATATCCTTGCAAACTACTCGCGCCTCATCGACTGGAATACTTTAATTGGTACGTGGACAAGACCAAATGGCTCAGGAGGGAGTAGCACGCTCAGTTTCTTACCGGGCGGTCACTATTTACGAGTTGATGGCGAAGAACTTGAGTTTGGCAACTTCAGTGATAGCTACCAGAATGGTGCGCACTCACTGACAATAACGCCAGTCTCCAACAATAACTCTGTGTTCACTGTGAATTATACGCAGGCCAATTATCACAATCTAACATTTGTTTTTCCCGATAGTACCACCCAAGAATGGGAAGATTTACCTACCCTCAACTCAAGTGCCAACAGAATAGTGGCGGACGAAGGTGGCAATAATAGCGCGGCATTGAGTTCACCCAATGGCGGTGAACTGTGGAAAAATGGCGAGCAACAAACCATTACATGGAATACACAGTACATTACTGGCGCAACGGTGGATTTATATATACTGCAAGATAACCCCGTAGGTTTAGTGGGCAATAGCAGCCAAACGGTTGGTGCAACAATCAACAGTAAATATTGGTATAAATTTGCTGGTGCGGTAAGCAACACAGGCGCCTACAATCTTGACCCAGCTATTTTTCACGGTAACGGAAACGCATACATGGTATTAGTTGTCTCAGCGACGGATAAGACAAAATTCGATATTAGCGACGCAACTTTTTCACTCAAACCGTTTTAAATAACCAGCAAACTGCTAGTGGCTCCTTTTTTACATAAGGAGCCGCTCCTTTTTATCACCGCTCAATTTTATAGATCACATCCACACTTTGAGTTTTGCCCGATTCTGCTTCGAGGCGTAGCTTGTCATTAATTTCGTAGCGCATGCCTAGCGAGAAAGCTTGATCGAACAAACCTACCATATAACGAATAAATAATTTGGGGGTAACGTATTTACCCATCCACAATTCGCTTTGCTCAAACCCTTTATCGGATTTAATGGCGATTTCATCGATGCGAAACATACTCGCAATATCGGAGGTCATCATCTGGCCGCGATCCATTCCCAAACTGCCAATTGCGCCGATTAAGGAATAGGCATCTGCCTGAGAAGATTGCGACAGTGGCTTGCCGGTTAGGAGCATCGCCATAGCCTCACTATCTGAGCGCGCAGGAACTGCAAACACACTGCTTTTGGGATGCTGCAAGGTACCGCCAATTTCTAAGCCTGCAGTAGCATCATTCATGACTCGCAATGCGCGAATATCCAAGCCGGGGTTATCGTAAGGGCCTTGAAAAATTAAACGGCCGCGCTCAATCACTAAATCTTGCCCATAGGCTTTGTAATTACCTTTACCTACCGCCACAAAACCCGTCACAAAGGTTTGGCGATTTTCTTCTTTTAATACATTCACTTTACCAAGCAATTGAGTATCCAGCCCAAAGCCTTTAAAGCGAACATCATCGCCAAAATACAAAATAATATTGGTGAAAAATGGAATGGATTTTTTACCCACAAAATCATTCTGCACCATGCGCTCATTTTCAATGACAGTAACATCGGCACTTACACGGGTGGCAGAGGCCGGTAAGGTTTTGACTATAGCGCGCGCCCACGGAATCTCTGTACTGCCGGTTAAATTAATGGCGTTAGCATTGGCGGATAATTTTAAATTAGGGCTGAGGGTTGCGATAAGTTGCGGCTGTTCCACAAAGCGAATATTGGCACCATAAATATTGCTCTGCCATGTCCACTGCGGCGTACCAACATTTTCTAAATCGCCTTTAACCATGAGCGTGCCGTCGCCAGAGGTCACCTGGCCATCTAAATGCAACTTCCCGGAGCTTTGGCTATTCAACTGCAAATCAAAATCGCGCAACACCAAACCCAGTTTAGGTAAATTAGCGCCACCATGACTAAATTTAATATTGCCCATTACTTCTGGCTTGCTCGTACTGCCAGAAAAATTAATATCTGCACTGGCAGAACCCGTTACTTTATTTAAAAAAGGCAGCAAACTTTCTAGCGGTGCTAGGTCATTAAGCGCCGCGCCGAGCTTACCTTGAATCTTTTCATCTTTAAGATTGTATTTTGCAGCGGCATTGATAGTTCCGTACTTCGCCCAATCGAATAAGAGTGTGCTACTGAGCTGATCATTCTTCAAATTGGCATTTAGCTTGCCGCTCTGAAGTGGGTAAATTTTTATATCACCGCCTTGAAACTGATATAAAAACTGTGCATCGCGCGTTTGCAGTTGTGCGTCTAGCACTAAGGATTTTGCAGGCAGTGCGCGCAGGTTAATATTACCGTCCAACACGCCTTTTAAAATCACCTCAGGCTTAAACCACGCTTGAAATTGATCTATGGGCAAGGCTTTTACGGTGCCCTCTAATTGAAAACCTTGCGCACTATTCCAACGGCTTTCCATACAGACTTCGGGATAATCTTGCACCTCAATACTACTCATTTGATTTTCGTCGCCGGCCAATGCGGAGGCTAAGGTATTTTTTATATCGCTATGGGGCAAGTTGTTAGCATTTAATGCGGAGGCTTTTTGCACAAAGCGCGACCTCGCGGTGGTTAAACACAAGCGACCTAAATCCATATTGAGCTTGTCGCCGTGAGCATTTATTTGCCGAGCGTCAATGTGCATAGGCGATGCAGAAGCCAGAGTCCAGCGCGGAACTTTTTTCAATCCAAATACAAACTCACGCCACTGGCCGCGCCAAATTTCATCTTTCCAACTACTATCAAGCGTTAAACTTGCTGAGCCAAGTGAGGGGCTATCCATTTTCGCTTCAATTTTGTGTTGCGCAAGTGTGCCTGCACCTTTGATATCGATATGCGAGAAACTTTGCGCCTTCCATTGCACGTGTTTAGCGGCCAACAACAAATCGTAATCTGCCGTTGCAGTTTGTGGCTTTAAATTTAAAGATAAATTCTCGACCGCATAGTCACGCCACAATAACCGCTCAACCTGCGCGGTAATATTAATACGGGGATTGGCTTTATCGCCGGATATAAGGCCACTGGAAATAATACTGCCGCTAATACTTGGATCAATTTGCCCCAAGAGCGGCGCATTAATTTTCCACTCAAGCGCTAAATCATTGCCAGCCTGGCCCTTCAACATTAATTGATTGGCACCTATGGCAAGATTGGCATCTGAAGAGTTCCAGCTCGCGCCGTCATAATTAAGATTGCCGCGTGCCGATACCGAAAGCCCGCGCAACTCGCCGCGCCCCTCTATATTGCTAAATGCTAATTTTAATTCGCTCGTTTTATTATTAGTTGACGGAGATTGAAATGCTCCCTGCGCATTAAGCGCAAGTTGTATGTCGCTCGGCCAATCGGCTATAAAATGATTGAGATTGAAATGCTCTGTCTTGAGGTTTAAATTCCATTGCCATTTTTTTGTGGTTTCAAACTCACCGATCAAATCCCCCTTTACGTGAATAGTATTTTCACCTTGATCGGTAACACCTGTTTGATTGGCAACACCTAATAATTTATTTGCAAGCGTTAAGGTATTGACTTGCGCACGAAGGGATTTTTCTTGTAGATCATACTGGCCTTGAGCATCCCCCGTTAAATCAAAAATTTTGTTTAAAGCTTTAAGCTGAGCTTGGCTATTCACTTTAAAACTACTTAACCAGCCAGATAGTGTAATGCTGCCTTGAGTAAGGTTTTGAGTATTCGGGATTTGAATATTGGGAGATTGAGTGTTGAGGGGTTGAGTATTGGGAGTTTGGCTATTAGGTATTTGTTTAATTTGATTTAGTTTTAATGCCTCTACCCATTCAGGCAATAAAGCCTGCTCTGCCCACTCTATTTTCACATCAGCGTTAGGTTGCACTTTGGGCTGACGCAACGCCGGCGAAATTATTGCTGTTGTTGTTAGTTGTAGTGGCTGCGAAAGTTGATTGTGTAACTTAAAGGTTTTGATGTCGCCGCCAAGCATAAATTTTCCGGAATACTTATGTTCAGGTTTATCGCCGCTAGTAAACGCCCACTGGCTATCTACATCCAGCTCATAGGGGTAACGCAAACCCATCGAGCCATTCAATTGTAAACTGGTTTGCGAATTCGTCAGTTTTAAATCGCTAGTGCGCAAATGAAAGGTACCCAAACTTAAATTGCCTTGCAGTGCTGTTATAGGTATGTGTGTATCGCCCTGCTGAATGTCAATATTGCGCAAATTTAAACGCTGTAACTGCACGCGCACCGGTTGCGCTAGACTCGGCCATTGGTAATTTTCAGGGTCGGGCTCATTTTTGCTAGGAGGCAAATGAATTTTTATATTTTCAGCAGAGAGCGATTGCACAGAAACTGCGGTATAAAATAGCCCCAGTGGCTGCCAGCGAAAGGATACTTTTTCAGCGTAGAGCGAAAGCTCATCCTGCTTGAAATCCACACTCGCAATATCTAAACCGGTAATTAAATTGCCTTGCAATGCACCCAGCTGAATATTTGCCTTATCTGCCAGTGTACCCACCACCCAATGGCTGCCAACTTGAGTAGCCATCAAACTGCTTAAGAGCGTAACAACAAAAATAAAACTCAAAAATATACTGAGTAATATTTTTTTTAGGCGGCTTAGTCCTTTCAGTTTTAACCAGACTGGTTTAATAGGTAAGAGCTTCATTTATAAATCCGGCCCCATACTTATATGTAAGTTCCAAGCCTTTTTATCATCTAACCCGCGCGCTACATCTATCCGCACTGGGCCAATCGGCGATATCCAACGCACACCTATGCCCGCACCGCGTTTAAGTTCAAAATTAAAATCTTGGGCAGCATTGCCCACATCAAAGAACACAGCCGCAGCCCAACTTGGGCGAAATTGATAATCGTATTCAATGCTGGTCGTCAACAAATTTCTACCGCCAACAACTTCTCTCACATCATTTCCATCGGCATCTTTAAGTGTATTTCCAGTAGCATCTTTTACTTGCTCTGTTGGCCCTAGCGATTCGTAATCATAACCGCGCACGCTGTTGCCACCGCCAGCAAAATAACGCACAGACTTTGGCAACTCCTGCACGCCATTAACATCGGTCAAACCAATTTCACCACGCACTAATAATCGGCCATAAGTTAGCGCGTGAATGTATTTGGCGCGCGCATAAAATTGCTCGTAGCTAACATCTGAACCCAAGGTATTGGGCGATCCGGATAATTTTGCCAGCAAACTCCAACCCATAAGAGGATATGGATTACCATCGGTTTTAATGCGCGAGAAAGTGACAGAGGGAATAATAAGATGGCTATAAGTTAAATCTGCACTGCCTACGCGCGAATTTTCATTTTCAATATTAATAGCATAGGTGTGTAACCAGCGATTTTTTTGGTAATAGGTATAACTCACGCCCAGCGTATTTTTATCGCTATAGGCGGTATCGGTTTCTTCTTTTTCAAGACCGGTATAGATTTTTAAAAACTCGTAAGAAGGTTTAGACAAAGGAATGTTGTAGCTAATCAGCACATCCGTGGTCAGTACCGATTTACTCGCATCGGCTTTAATGCTGTGCCCAGAATCATTAACATAGCGATCTTCAAAACCTAAGAGCACACGCGGGCTGGCATCGCCACCTTCACTGGCACTAGCACCCACACCAATTGAATAAGCATGGCGCTTGCGCTCTTCTAGCTGCACATCTATATCCACAGTATTATCATGCAAGTGTTGCAAATCTGGCGATGCCATTGCGACCGAAAAATAATTACTGGCGTTGTAATAACTTTTTAACTCTAGCAACTTATCGGTATCGTAATAATCTCCGGTACTGATATTGAGATAGCGGCGTAGAAAGGCCTCATCCAAAATATTGTGCGTCATACGGATTGCGCCAATGCGATAACGCGTACCTGTGTTGTAAATGAGTTCGATATTGGCGGTATTAGTTGCTGCGTTCACAATCACTCTAGAAACATCAAAACGGCCATCAAAATAACCATGCCCAGTTGCCAGCGTCGTAATCTGTGTTTTCAAATTTTCATAAACGCCATGATGAAAGCCGTCGCCCACTTTTATGCTGGGGGCGATTATGAATGGCATAAAATTTTCGTCATCCGCACCATCGCCGCGAAGGAGCAAATTAAACTCTGCCACCTTCACTTGCTCGCCCGGCGTCAAGTTAATACGCAATTGCCAACAATCATTGGCTTGCGCGAGATCAGTGGTGAACCTAAGCTGGTAATAGCCCAGCGCTTGCGCCGCTTTTTCAATTTCATCGTCGGCATCAACCAGCAAAGATTTCAAACGCCACAAGGGTGCGGAACAAGATTCCTCAACAATGGTCAGATACTGGCGAACATTGTCACGCAGCTCCCTTAAACCACCGTCTATTTTAATGTCTGGGGTGGGTGCAGCTTGAGCAGGCATGCCAATAAAGGCCAAACTCAAGGCGGTTAGCAAGATGATTTGCCGGAAAGGTCGATCTATCACAAATTTCAACACAGTTTTCCTAAAAGTTCTAAAGGCACCCGAGCCGGTGACGCCATGCGCGATTCATATTAAGTTACTCAACACTCTACCCTAGCGGGCAAAACACTCAAAGGCTTGTTCAGTAATTTCCGTTATAATCCGCACATTCATTTTTAGGATCCCAAGATGCTTAGTTACCGACACGCCTTTCATGCAGGCAATTTTGCCGATGTACTCAAACACAGCCTGCTGCTGCATGTGCTCAATTATATGGCGAAAAAAGAAAAGCCCCTGCGGATTATTGATACTCATGCAGGTGCAGGTGCCTATAAATTTGGTGCTAATCAGCCCATCAAGAACCGTGAATTCGACAATGGCATTGGCAAACTCTGGGCGCGCGATGATTTACCACCCATAGTGCAAGAATATGTGGCTTTTATTAAAGCCTTTAATACCGACAAACAACTGCATTACTACCCCGGCTCGCCGCTGTTTATGCAGGCCATGCTAAGACCTAAAGACAACTTATTCCTACATGAGTTGCACAGTACCGATTGGCGCATACTCACAGAAGCCATAGGCAATGACAAACAAGTCAAAATTATCGATGACGATGGCCTTGCGGGCATGCAAGCGCTCTTACCTCCGCCCGATAGACGTGGTTTGATTTTTATCGACCCCTCTTACGAATTAAAAAATGAATATCACGACGTCGTAAAACAAGTTGTCAGTGCACACAAACGTTTTTCTACCGGCACCTTTGTAATTTGGTATCCGGTGGTATTGCGCCAGCGCATTGATGATATGCAAAAAGCCTTGGTAAAAAGCGGCATTAAAAATATTCAATTGTTTGAATTAGGTATTGCACCCGATAGCCCTGAATACGGCATGAATTCCAGCGGCATGTTTGTGATTAACCCACCGTGGACTTTATGGAAAGCAATGGAAGAAGCACTGCCCTATCTTGCCGATACCTTAAGCGAAGAAGGCCAAGGCTTTTATCGTTTAGAACAACTTGTTGCAGAATAATTGAGCACATTATGACCACAAAAAAAGCGAACAAAGCTGCACTTTTTTCAGCAATTATATTTCCCGGCGCAGGCCTGTGGTGGCTGAAACATTATGGGCGCGCGAGTATTTTCATACTGTCTGCGATAGGCTCACTCGGTTATATTGTGACCACACTGTACAACTCCATTATGCCCATTTATAGCAAGATGCTGCGCGATGCAGAAGAGGGATTAATAGTGGTAGATGCTACAAATTTCTCAAGCATGTTCACCAAACTCTATCAAGAAATGTATCAAGGCGTTGCGGCCCACCAAAGTCAACTGAATGCCGCTCAATATATTTTTATTGCCTGCTGGCTATGCAGTATTGCCTCTTCTTATTTTGTTGGAAAGAAAATGGACTTAGCAGAAAATAAATCCAAACCCAACGCATGAGTTAACTGATTATGCACCCAAGTATTATTACAATTCTTTTGCTCATCTGCAGCAATGTGTTTATGACATTTGCGTGGTACGCACACTTAAAAGAACTCAACAATAAACCTTGGGTGATTGCAGCACTTATCAGCTGGGGCATTGCACTCTTTGAATACCTGCTACAAGTACCCGCCAATCGTATTGGCTACACAGTCATGAATGTAGGGCAATTAAAGATCCTACAAGAAGTTATCACCATCAGCGTGTTTGTCCCCTTCGCATTTTTTTATTTAAAAGAGCCGCTAAAGCTGGATTATTTATGGGCAGGCTTATGTTTGCTAGGCGCGGTGTTTTTTATGTTTAGGGATAAGCTAAGCACTTAACATAGGCGCCACGCCCATTCAAAGCAATGCATGTCACTTTCAATAAATTAATGTGCTTGGGTTAAATTTTTCATCCACACTTTTGTCTTGATACGAAAATGAACGGGCAAAAACTTTAAGCCATCCTCTAAAAACATGAGCGCATACAAAAACGTAAACGACCATCCGCCAATAAATACCGCCATGGCATAAATAGGTAAACCCACACCCCACATCACCACTGTATCCGTAATCAAGCAAAATTTATTATCGCCACCTGCGCGCAACACGCCGATAATGCGAATCATATTGAACACTTTTAACCAAACCAGGCCGCAAAAAATAGCTAATGTTTGCGTGAGTAATTGCGCGGTATTCTCCGCTAAAGGCTTAAATATTTCTAACACCCAAGGCCGCGCGAACCATAATCCCGCCGTCATCAAGATTAATAAGCCAAGCGTTAAGCCATTAAAAAATTTCTGCAGCCGCCAAGCTTCTTCTTGATTATCACCACCGAGGGCGCGGCCAACTAATACCGCCGCCGCATTCGCCAAGCCGACAAAAAGCGCAAAGAAAATACTTTCAACCGGTACTACCATTCCCATAACAGCGAGCGCATCAGTTCCGGCATAACCGGTAACAACATGATAGGTCGCATTGCCCACCGCCCATATTCCGTAGTTGGCAACCAAGGGCAACGCAAACGCGAGGTAACGTTTAATTTGTACAGAGTCAATTCCCTGCGCTAATTGTTTTATTTTTAAAGCAAACCCGTGCTTTGTGGCGTAAACATAGGCCAACATAAACAGAAGTTGCACACAGCGCGCAATCAAAGTCGCCCATGCAGCACCCGCGACACCTAATGCAGGAAAACCCCAGTTACCCGTGATTAAGGCATAGTTCAACGTCACATTAATAATTGCAGCAATAATGCCCGCGATCAGCGGCATAGTGGTTTGCCCTAGCGCGCGCAGCGATGCTTCAATAATCACAATAATCTGCGTAAGCAATAACACGGGAGCGGTGATGACTAAAAATTGTGCAGCGAGATTGGCAACTTCCGGATCAGGGTTAATCCAATGAATCCAAATAGGAGCAGCAAAACCGCACACAAACATAATGGGAACAATAATGGAAATACCGACCACTAAGGTGACCGCAAACATCCGCTGACAACTGGCAAAATCTTTAGCGCCGCTATACTGCGCAATCAACACACTGCCGCCCGTCGCAAAGCCGCTCATCAATACCAACAATAAAAAATGAATTTTTGCTGCAAGGCCTACCGCAGCAATTGCCTGCTCACCCAAGGGCGCGACCATCATGACATCGGCCATGCCCAAAAAGGATTGCAATAGCATTTGCCCTGCCACGGGCAAGGCCAGCATGAGCAAGGTAATTAAGAAGGTTTTTGAATTAACGGCGGGAACTTCAGTTACAACACGCGACACGAGTTACTCCAGTGCAGGCGAAAAATCGCATTATAGGGTGAGTGCAACTAAAATGATCTTTGAATACCTATGTAATCCCTAACTTAACAATTCTTAAAGGGACACATTGAATAAACTCGCTCAATATTCGCCACGCCTAGCGCACTAAAACATAACGCCTGGCATCCATAAGCCATATAGGTATACGCCACCGATAGTTTTTTATTTAATTCCAAGAAGAAAAAATTATGAATACAACCACTCCTCTGCAACATCCCGAAACCCCTCAGCGGGTATTACTGGTGGATGCCCTACGCGGCTTTGCGCTTATGGGTTTATTTTTGGTTCATTCTATTGAACTCTTTGAACTCTACTGGCAAAACCCTGTAGATAGCCTCGTACACGATGTCATTTTCTTTTTATTCGCCGGCAAAGCCTATGGGATTTTTGCCATGCTGTTTGGCGTGAGCTTTTTTATTATTATGGATAAGCAAGCACAAAAGGGCGTGGATTTCCGTTTGCGCTTTGCATGGCGATTGGCCATTTTGTTTGCCATTGGCACGCTTAACAGCATGGTTTACTCCGGAGAGGTTTTACAAGTCTTAGCGGGCTATGGTTTCTTCTTGATATTGGCCTATCGCATTCCCAGCAAGTGGTTAATTCTGCTCGCCATCGCCTTTTTATTAACGCCGCATTTGATTTACCACTATTGGGCAGCCATGCACAATTTACCCAGCGCAAACGATAAACCCTACAGCTGGATTCTCTACGAACAAACTGCTCCTGTGTGGATCAATGGTACGCTGCCAGAAGTCCTCGCGTTTAATTTAACCACTGGTTCGCTCGCCAAATGGTTTTTCTTTTTGGATGGCAGCCGTGGCTTTCAATTATTCGGCTTATTTCTTATTGGCTTAGTAATAGGCCGCATGGGGTTATTGGTAAAACCCGTTGCATTCACCCGCTTACGCAAACAATTATTGGTGGGCGCAATTTTTGGAGCGATTACTTTCTTTGCGCTGCAAAAATACTTAGCCACACCAGACATTAAAGCGCTTTGGCCCGAAGGCAATATGGCCAAATGGTACTTGAATGAAACCGTGGGCGGTTATTTCTGCCTCGCGTTTATAACAATTTTGGTGCTGTCTTTTATTGCCTTTTACCAAAAACAAATCGGCCAAAAAATTCTTGGTGTACTTGCACCTGTAGGCCGCATGAGCCTTACCATTTACGTAAGCCAAAGCCTCTGCGGCGTACCCTTTTTCTACGGTTACGGCTTAGGTATGTACGACAAACTTAGCCAAGCACAAGCGCTAATGATTGGTGTGGTATTTTTCACCCTGCAAGTATTATTTGCGCACTGGTGGTTAAAACGTTTCCACTACGGCCCACTAGAATGGTGCTGGAGAGCAGCGACTTATTTGACGGTGAATGTACCTTTTGTGAAAAGAGAAGGTTCAATCGCGAAATAAAAAGGGACGAATAAAAAAAGGGGCGGCTTGTTAAATACACGCCGCCCCTTTTTATTAATACAGCTATTGAATTTCAGCAGCCGAAATTTCCTCTTTACCCTCTACCAATTTCTGCACTATCACACTGCCAATCATATCGCCCTCAACGTTAACCGCAGTGCGAAAGGTATCCAGTAATCTATCAATCGGTAGCAGAATTGCTATAGCCTCAATCGGCAAGCCGACAGATTGCAATACCATAATCATGGTAACCATACCCGCGCTGGGGATTCCGGGTGCACCCATGGAGGCAATCATTGCTGTGGCAAATACAATCATCTGTTGCGAAAGGCTTAAATCGATACCCGCAAGATTCGCTACAAACAACGCGGCAGCAGCTTCATAAAGTGCGGTGCCATCCATATTAATGGTGGCGCCCAGCGGTACAACAAAACCGCTAATATCTTTGCTCACCTTTAAGTTTTCGGTGGTGCATTTCAATGTCACCGGCAAAGTTGCATTACTAGAGCTGGTTGCAAATGCTGTGATCAAGGCTTCACGCGCACCGCGAAAAAACCACAGCGGCGATTTTTTAGTAACGATATAGAGCAACAGCGGCAATACAATCACGCCATGCACTATGGTTGAGCCTGTAACTAATACAATAAATTTTGCCAGAGTGGATAGGAGTGCAATATCTTGCGTTGCCACTAACTTGGTTAAAAGCGCGAAAATACCCAGCGGGGAAATCAGCATGATCCACCCTACAATACGCATCATTAAATCTAAAAACTCTTGAAACAGATTTAATATATTGCGATAGCGTTCACCGCCAACCACTAATGCCACGCCTAAGAAAAGTGCAAAGATTACTATCGCTAAGATGTCGCCTTTAGCAAATGCAGTAAAGGGGTTTTGAAATAAGCCATGCAGAAATTGCGTGAAAAACTCTGACCCAGTCATTTGTTTGTGGTGAAAGTTAGTTAGCGCATCTTGGAACATCGCTAAATGCAGACCTTCGCCGGGGCGAAACACATTCATTACCGTTAAACCCAGCAACATCGCCAAGGCAGTAGACGTCATAAAGAACAGCAGCGTCGCAACCCAAACGCGATGAATTTGTTGATGCGCCTGCAAGTTGGCAACACCTACCACGATGGTGGAGAAAATCAGCGGAACTAAAATCATTTTTAGCAGATCGACAAACACACCGGCAGTCAACGTACAGGCATATAAACTCCATTCGCGCACCGGCGATGCATCGCCCAGTTGCGTTAGCACACCGCCAACCAATAGGCCGAGCAAAGCACCGATAAATATTTGTTGATTCAAGCTAGGCATAAATCTCTCTGACTGATTGGTATTAGTTTATGTATCCCATACGGCGATGCTTATCTTCAACCACGCGGTAATCATTGTTTAACAAATACAGCTCACGCTCGGCACGCTGTGAATCATAATCCAAATTACGAATTTCATTTTCCATGTCGATGATTAAACGCGTTTTGTAACGTCGATCTTTTTCATCGTTACTATTTACGATATCGCGTCTTAATTGCGCAATGTCATTGTAACGATTGTTGATTTGCGAACTGTTGCTGCTAATTTGGCTATGCATTGTATCTATGCGGTGTTGGATGTTGTACAGCTCTTGGCCATCGTTATAAGCGCGCAAAAATTTTCCTTCTGCGTCTGCTGGGCAAATTCCATTGTAGGCCGCGCCCTTACGCCCCTCGCTATAACCCTTCTCTGGCACGCAATATAAACGCGCACCCTTGCCGTGACCTTCACGATACTCTTTCATATCGGGCACGATATTAACTCGCGCACAGGCTTTGCCGTGTTCAATCACACGATCTAACGCGAAACCTTGGGTGGCATCGTCCACGCCTTTTAAATACCAATCGGCTTGCTTACATTCATCTTTGCTCATAGTCGCGCAGCTAGATATGAATAATGAAAGCAAGACAAATACCACACTATTTATTTTCATTTTTTAGCAATCCTAATTAAAGACCATAAATACAAATAAAAAACGACTAGAGTAATAGGTAAACCAAAAGCTCAGGGTAAATCTGTTGCAAAATCACCACTTTCAATAGCGCACGAATTGGTTACAATCGCGCTATCATTTTCCCCTGCCACATAAATCACAGGAACTCTTGCCATGACTCGCCGCTATTCAGATATGAACCAGCACGATGCGCTGTATAAAATCGCCCGCGCTTACCCAGGCGGTATAGAAGCGCTTGCGCAAGCTATGAATATGTCGGCCAATGTCTTGCGCAATAAATTAGCGCCGGGCATTGCATCGCATTATCCTTCATTTGAAGAAGTGTCTTGCATCATTACGCTGTGCCAAAACGCAGGTGTAAAAGACGCCACCTTACCACTGCACGCGCTCTTGGCGCGTCACCGTATGGCCGCTTTTTTAGTGCCTGAACCCGCCAGCATCAGCAACGATGATTTGTCGCAAACCGTGTGCAAAGTCATGAGCCAAATAGGCGATGTGGCCGAGGCGGTTTCTGAGGCCTTGGAAGATGGTGTCATTACCGAACTTGAGGCCGATTTAATTGAGCGCGAATTCCAAGGTGCGCTTGCAGCGTTGGGTGCATGGCGCGCACGAATTCGCTTGCATCACGACCAAAGCAAGCATTAAAGCGCGGATTATTTTCTTATTTTTTGACACGCGCAGGATGTTTGATTGCATCCTCCGCAATCGTTTTTTCAGCCAAGGGCAAAAGCGCGTTAATCTGATCCCATTCTGCGGCCGTGGGCACCTTGTAGCCTCGCGGCCTACCCTGCTCTAAAAAATCCCACCCGTAACCCCAGCGATAGGGCGTCATCAAAAATGGGCCGCCACCAGTACTGACAAAAAAGTACATGTAATTTCCCATAGCCTTGCCGCCAACGTCTGATACACAGGCCAAAAGATCTTCATCGGCCTGGTTGCGCTGCAGATTGGTTCCGCCAATCCAATAGGCTATGTCATGAGCCACACAGCAGTGTCGCCATAAATAGGGGTTGGTCACAGTGCCATCAATCCACACCGAGCAGCCATCCGTAGTAAATGGCTTGAGCTTATTTACGTGCGGAGCCAACTGCGCGCTAGCCTGTTGTACCGAAATCGACAACAACATCAGGCTGAGTCCAGCCAGTAAGCATGAAACTCGCATAAATTCATATCTCCCTAGCTTTTTGATTGGGTGTACCCTCGCGGCATTGTACAATAGCCACCAGATTTTTCAGGTGGCTTTTTTATCACAAACGAGCCCTCTTTATGAGCAGCGAGCCCTCTCTATGAGCAACGAACGAGCACCCATGAGCGAACAAAAAACAACACATTTCGGCTTTGAACAAGTAGCCGTTGAGAAAAAGGCAGAGCGCGTGGCCGGTGTATTTCACTCAGTAGCCGCCAAATACGACGTGATGAACGATTTAATGTCAGCAGGTATTCACCGCCTTTGGAAGCGATTTACCATTGAAGCCTCAGGCGTGCGTGCTGGTCACAAAGTCTTAGATATTGCAGGCGGCACTGGCGACCTCAGCTATCAATTCGCCAAGCTTGTTGGCAAAGATGGCCAAGTCATTCTTGCGGATATCAACTCTTCTATGCTCAATGTTGGGCGCGACCGCTTAATTGATCGTGGCGTTGCCGGCAATATTCAATTCGCACAGACCGATGCACAATACCTACCCTTCCCCGATAACACCTTTGATTGCATCACCATCGCCTTTGGCTTGCGCAATGTGACCGATAAAGATTTAGCGCTGCGCTCAATGCTGCGTGTACTTAAACCGGGCGGCCGTTTATTGGTATTGGAATTCTCCAAACCGCAACACACTGCGCTTGAAAAAGTGTACGACACCTATTCGTTTAAGTTGCTGCCGCTGATTGGCAAACTCGTGACTAACGATGCCGATAGCTACCGCTATTTAGCTGAATCGATTCGCATGCACCCCGATCAAGAAACCTTGAAAGACATGATGAAAAGCGCGGGTTTTGTAAACACTGAATTCACCAATATGACCGGCGGCAATGTGGCGCTGCATAAAGGCTTTAAGTCTTAAACTATATCAAGAGATCTTTGCACGAAAGATAATTTACCCAAGTCAGTGCCGGTTTATGATTCGAAACCCTAGAGGCATGGATGCCGACAGGGAGCTACAAGGATGTATTTATGCGTTTTCGAATCATAGAGCGGCGCTTGCGATGTGATAAGTAATTCGTTCAGAAGCCTCACTAAAACAATTGCATTCGAATATTTTCTATTTTCATGCTGAGAACTGCGCCATGGATCCTATGCTTAGCACCGCCGCGCTCGCTAGCGCAGAGAAAATTATTAATACCGCGCTGGCCTATGATCCCGCTTCGCGCATTGCTTTAGCAGAACTGAGCCCACAGGTATTAGCCGTACACATTAGCTCGCCGGATGTTAAAATTTTTGTTATGCCCAGCGTGGATGGCATTGAGTTGCACAGCCATTATGAAGGCGACATTACTACGCAATTAGAAGGCACTCTGCCCGCGCTCCTAAGCTTAATTAAAAGTGAGCGCTTAAATTTAAAAGACAGCGGTGTGCAATTGTTCGGCAGCACCAGCTTTTTAGCAGAGCTGCAAAAGATATTAAAGAATCTGGATATCGATTGGGAAGAAATGCTCAGCCAAGTATTTGGCGATGTTATCGGCCACCAAGGTGCAGAATTGATTCGCAGCAAAATGTCGTGGACGAAAGATCGCGTGAGCAATATTCAACGCCTCACCAGCGAATTTCTTACCGAAGAATTACGCGTGTTACCCAGCGCGCCCGAGCTTAACTTTTTTAATGCGCAGGTAGATGAATTAAAACTGGGCGCAGATCGTGTAACCGCGCGCATAGAACAGATTCTAGCTCGCATAGAGCGCCAAAATGCACAGCAGCAAGCTGCACAACAGGAATAATAACTCGTGACTGTTTTTTTTCGTTTTATCACTATACTTCGCGTTTTTTTGCGTTACCGCTTAGACGAACTTATCCCCCACGAGCATTTGCCCATGCGTGCAAAATTCTTGCTCTTGCCTTGCAGATTATTTGGTTCATCCAAACTCAGCCGTGGCGAACGCCTGCGCCGCGCCTGCGAAGAACTCGGGCCGATTTTTGTAAAGTTCGGCCAGTTGCTTTCCACCCGCCCAGATTTAGTACCTGACGATATAGTTGCCGAATTAAATTATTTACAAGACCGCGTTGCCCCTTTCCCTAACGATGAATTTCGCCGCATTATAGAAAGCGCTTTAGGAGCCTCGGTCGAATCCATTTTTAGCCATTACGAGCACGAGCCGCTGGCATCAGCATCAGTTGCACAAGTACACGCCGCCACTTTAAAAAATGGCAAAGCCGTGGTGATTAAAGCGATTCGCCCGAATATTGAAAAGATTATCGCGCAAGATGTCGCCCTGCTCTTAAAGCTTGCGCACCTGCTAGAAAAATACAGTGAGGATGGCCGCCGCTTGCGCCCCGTGGAAATCGTGCAAGATTATCGCAACACGATTTTTGACGAGCTCAACTTACAAAAAGAAGCTGCCAATGCTTCACAGTTACGCCGCAACTTTGCTAATTCCAATCTACTTTATGTGCCCGAAATCTATTGGGATTACACGCGCAACAATGTAATGGTTATGGAGCGCATCTATGGCATACCCGTTACCAATCTCGACGAACTTAAAGCGCAACATACCGATATGAAAAAGCTGGCCGAACGCGGCGTGGAGATTTTTTTCACGCAGGTGTTTGACCACAACTTTTTCCATGCGGATATGCACCCCGGTAATATTTTTGTTTCAAGAGAAAACCCCCAAGCGCTTCAAAAAAGTGGGCCGCAATATATTGCGGTAGATATGGCAATCGTAGGCTCACTGACCCGTGAAGACCAATATTATTTAGCGCGCAACTTGCTCGCTATGTTTCGCCGCGATTATCGCCAAGTGGCTGAGCTGCATGTGCAAAGTGGCTGGGTTCCCGCCAGCGTGCGCGTAGATGAATTAGTTGATTCCTACGCCACAAAACTTTTGCGGGCCACCGCTCAGGCGACGAGCCCGTCGCGCTCCCGCGAACGAGAGACGCGCGCGCTCTTGGCTCGCCGAGAGGCTCTGCGGCACGCCGTATCTGT
>SYDJ01000250.1 GCA_005801205.1 Gammaproteobacteria bacterium | reverse complement strand
ATATGCTGGCGATAGGTCATCCGATTTTAGGGTGTGAGTTTTATGCAGATGAAGCTGCGTTGAGCAAATCGCCACGGTTGTTGTTGCATGCAACTGAGCTGGAGTTTGATCACCCTCTGACTGGTGTGCGCGTTTCAGGTGTTTGTAATCCTGAATTTTAGCGTGTGCAGTTACGTGTATAATCCACCCAAATTTCTAAACTTTTTATAAACTTGATAGGTAGTTGAACGATGCAAGAAAAAATTGAACCATCAAAAATTGAATTTTTCCCACGCTTAATCTTTAGCTCGCGCTGGTTACAGTTGCCGCTTTATTTGGGTTTAATTCTTGCCCAATGCGTTTATGTGTTTTTGTTTATGAAAGAGTTGTGGCACCTGATTGCTGATGCGTACACATTAAGCGAGCAGGATATTATGCTCGTAGTGTTGGGCTTGATTGATGTGGTAATGATTTCGAACTTGCTTGTTATGGTCATTGTGGGCGGCTACGAGACTTTCGTGTCCCGCTTAAGGTTGGGTAATCACCCAGATCAACCAGAATGGTTGGGACATGTAAATGCAACGGTTTTAAAAGTTAAATTAGCCATGGCCATTATCGGTATTTCGTCAATCCACTTGCTTAAAACCTTTATTGAAGCGGGTACGCTGGGTATACCCGGTTCGAAATTCACCGAAGCGGGTATTATGTGGCAAACCATTATTCATATGGCCTTTATTGCCTCTGCGATTGGTATTGCTTACACCGATTTGTTAATGCAGCGTGTCTTGAAATCTGGAAATGCAGATCATATATAAGTAAATGATTCTCCACAAAAAAAGGCAGCCTCGGCTGCCGTTTTTTTATCATTTAATTAGCTGCTTTGTCTAATGCTCAGCCGCTTCACATTCTTAATGTTCCGCCGCTTCACTTATGCCAATCCCCGTTTGTGAGCGCACAAATTGTGCATCAACGCGGCTTCTCCGGCTTTTGCCGTTTTAGATTTATCCAAAATAGAGAACAACTGTTTGTACCTACTCTGGCATTTGCCGAATCTGTTCAGGATGATTCATAGGTTTCTCTTGTTATAAGTAAGTTATAGTTACTCGTGTAATGGTTGGTTGCGTTAAAGGTTGAGATGTTTGCAAAAATGAGGTTTAGCTATTTGATCGTTGCGCTTGATTTGTATGCTTGCTGCGAGCCAGTGTTGCGATACATCAAGCCTACTTTTGGTCATCTGACGTAGACTTAGGCATGGTCGATGCGCCGCCGCATTTAACACTTAACAGGAAATAATCTATGTTCAATGTCAATGATCACATGCAAAAACTGCGGGCAAACATTGTGAGTCTTGTGCTTTTATTATCCGCAACCATTATTGGTTTCGTGTGGATCAGTATTGGTATTTACCATTGGCTGAGCGCGTGTCTTGGTGCCGTGTGGGGGCCGATTGTGCTCGGCCTAATGTATTTTATCCCCATTATTATCTTCGCTTTTATCAAAGCCTTTGCTCGTACACCCGTGCCGCAAAATCAAAACCGTAGTGATCAAGTGGATGCGACTGTGCTGAATATGTCTAAAGTATTTGAAAGCCTATCGGGTCGTTCACCATTTTTGGTGGCTTCGGCGGCCATTATCGCCGGTTTTTTAGCAACCCGTTTTCCTGCGCTATTAACGGTCTTCACTCAGATCTTGGCGGCTTATGCTGAGGATTTGAAAACACGCGCAGCCAAAGAATCTTATAAACAAGAATTTGCGCACGCTGATCAGCAAACAACACCTACTAGTGATGGGGATGAGCGCGCTAACAAGCAGCCTTAATCACCCAGCGACTGAGAAAGTGGCGGGACGATTTAAATCCAACCTTTTTGACGGGCAATCCGTGCGGCATCCACGCGGTTTGCGGCGTTCAATTTTGCGATAGCTTCCGAGAGATAGTTGCGCACTGTCCCCTCCGATAAAAACAGGGTATTAGCGATTTCTGCGGTGGTTTTTCCTTCGCTGGCAAGACGCAGCGCGCGACGTTCTTTATCGCTGAGTGGGTCAGTTTCGCCCAAGGCCATCATCGCCAGTTCGCCATCAATCACGCGCTTACCATCCATAATGCGATAGATCGCCTGAATCAATTGTTCTGAGGGTGCATCTTTCAATAAAAATCCAGATACGCCCATATCAATTGCGCGGCGAATATAACCGGAGCGGCCAAAGGTGGTGATGATAATAATTTTGGTAGTGGATTGTTGTTGAATTAAATACTGCGCCAATTCCAAGCCGGAGCGACCTGGCATTTCAATATCGGTGAGTAAAATATCGTAGCTATTTTGTTTGAGCAGTAGCCACGCTTTATCGCCATCCTCAGCTTGGGTTATTTCAAAATTGGGTTCCATACCGAGCAGTGCTGCAAGCGCACCGCGCACCATCGCTTGGTCTTCCGCTAACAAAATTCTCATGGTTAATGTGCCTGTTTTAATGTGCTTGTATCATTTCATTGGCGGGGAGGGTGATGTCAAAGCGCGCGCCGTTGGAGATTTGCGCACTAATATCGCCAGCTAAAGCGTGCAAGCGTTCTTGAATGCCATTGAGGCCGTTACCCGGAGTGATGGATTTAATGCAGCCGTTGTCTTGCATGCTAATCACCATGCTTTCACCATCCAGCTGAAAAGAAATTTTGCAGTGGTTGCCGTTGCTGTGGCGCAAAACATTGGTGGTAAGTTCGGTGAGCGCCAAAATTAATGCGGTTTCTGCGCGCGGTGAAAGCGAGGGAATCTCGCCGTTCAAATCCACCGAGAAACCGTTTTGACGCAACTTTTCACAGAGTTGAATCACCTCTCCAGAAAGCCCGCGATGTTTGTAACCTGAAACAGTTTGACGCACCAAGCTCAGGCTTTCGCGCGCAATTTTATGTAGGTCAGATAGATGCTCGCTTACCTCTTGAATTTTATCTTGTTTGAGAAGTTTTTCAGCGAGCTCAGCTTTGAGTGCAATGGATGAAAGTGTGTGCCCTAAAATATCGTGTAAATCGCGGGCTATGCGTTCGCGTTCGGCAATAACGGCGAGCTGCTGAATTTCCTGACGGCTTTGAATCCAGTGGGTGCGATGCGAATAGCGCATCCTCTCAATATGCCCCCATAGGCTGATAGAAAGCAGGCCGCTAATAGCAGGTAAGGCAAACATAGGAACTGGGTAATCATAGTAATACTGAACACCGCCGATGATGAGGAAATAGCCGAAAAGTAGGGTGAGGTAAGTGCGAGTTGAATAATTAAATCCAATCAAAAATCCAATATAAGGAAAGAAGTTGCTGGAACCGGGCGACACGGGGATTACACAAAAGAACAGCGCTGTAAGTGCGACTATGGCTTTCCAGACATGTTTCTGATTGAGCCGTGCGCCCCATAAAAACATGAGCACAAATAAAAAGTAGGCACCACACAAAAACGCCAGTGTTTCGGTGGTGGCCTTCATGTAATAGACAGGTACAAAATAATAGAGACTGAAAATCAGCCAGATCCAAGGTTTCTCTAAAAACAATGGCGCTCGGCAGGCTGTGCCGGGAGTAATCTCATGGTTCATTGCTGGGTGCCTATGGTGTGGCCGTTTATGTTGGCTGGTTGAGTAGGTTCTATATTCACCATTATAGAGGTATACATGTTGGCAGATAGCCCGTGCATGCGCTATTCAAGAGTGTCACAGGCTTTAACTGACAAATGTCAAAGATACTTAAGGGGCATAACCGTTCTTTAAACGGGTTATACTTTTGGCTTAGCTGCAGTGTGCCTGATCAAACAGCGCGCCTAGATTACAATATGAATAAAAAAGGTGTCCCATGCAAAAATTCATTCTCGGTCTGCTCTCGCTATCTCTTTGTGCTGCAGCCATTGCTGCGCCAGCACCTAGGCCAAATATCATCTTTATGGTCGGCGATGGGATGGGTGTTGCCTATACGGGTGCTTATCGATTGTATCAAGATAATATTGCAACGCCTGAGTTGGAAAAAACCGTTTTCGATGAGATGTTGGTGGGTATGGCATCCACTTATCCTGATGATCATGGTGTGGTCACTGACTCAGCAGCGGCTGCGACGGCATTAGCCTCTGGCGTAAAAACGTTTAATGGCGCGATTGGCGTCAACTCGCAGCATTCACCTATTCCCAGTATGTTGGATAAGGCCAGAGAGCTGGGTTACTTAACGGGTATAGCGGTAACCTGTCAGGTTAACCATGCAACGCCCGCAGCATTTATTGCCCATGCGGATAGCCGCCATAGTTACGATAGTATTGCTGATCAATATCTCGATTTACGCATTAATGGCAAACCCAAAGTTGATTTAATTTTAGGTGGCGGCAGAGAATATTTTATTCGCAAAGATCGCAATCTCGTTAAAGAATTTGAAGCTTTGGGTTACCACTATCAAGACGACTTAAAAAATCTCGCCAAGATTAAAAAATTACCGGCTCTGGGCCTGTTTTCCAAAGCGGGTATGGATCCCGCGCTAGAAAGTTCTAATCCATTGCGTTTGGCTGAGATGACCGAAACAGCCTTACGTTTGCTGCAACCTGAAATGCAAAAAAACACTACAGCTAAACCTTTTTTCTTAATGCTGGAGGCCAGCCAAATTGATTGGTGCGGCCACGCCAATGATATCGCCTGCGCTATGAGCGAAATGCGCGATATGGCGGCGACTATGAAAATCATCAAAGCGTTTGTCGATAAAAATCCCAACACTATTTTTGTTGCCACAGCCGATCACTCAACCGGTGGTTTATCGATTGGTGCTAAAGGGCAATATCAATGGAATGCAAGTGTAGTCAGAAATGTGAAAGCGACGGCGCCAACGATTGCGCGCAAATTATTAGCCAGCAAAAATAATTGGAAAACTGAATGGCAGACGCTCACGCAAATAAAATTAGCCGACGATGAGCAAAAAGCCTTGGATGCGTTTATTACGCAAGCGGATGAAAGTAATGGTGAAGTAATTGTTAGTCAAGTTACCGCGCAGGTGTTGGCTTATATTGATAAATATTCTTCAACAGGCTGGACAACCAAGGGCCACACTGGCGAAGACGTACAGATTTTCAGTTACGGCAATGATCATGGCAGTTTTAATGGCGCTATGGATAATACCGATATCGCTAAAAAATTAATGGTTTATTTAAAACCCTAAGTTATGTACATCTATCGGTTGTGCATAAATAAATGCAAAGCTGATAGGCATTGTTGTTTTCCTGTGTGAAACTTCAGAACGATTAGTGCTTCTTTAATCACTCATATCTTCATAGAGGAAAACAATAATGAAGTTGTCTTTATCGCTGCTGTTGAGCACCATCTGTTTTTTGTTGGTTTCCTGCCAATCTATATCCTCCCCCAAAGTGGCATCGGTAGAACAATTACTTCGCAAAGATTATGTGAGTACTGTGGATAATGAAGCTCGCCAGTATTTTGTATACTTGCCTCGCGGTTACCATGATAAGCCTGGAAAAAAATGGCCCGTTATGTTGTTTTTACACGGCAATGGTGAACGCGGTAATGGTCGCGATGAATTAGATTACGTTATCTCTCATGGCCCACTTTACGAAGCGTGGATTCAGAAAAAAGATTTACCTTTTATTATCATTTCACCACAACTTCCCATGCTTGGAATGGAGAAGGTTCCTTACATTGCTAATCGTACCCGAGCTCAAATTCCGCAACGCTTAGCCCAAGGTGTGCCTGCGCGCGAAGCCTTTTTTTCAGTGCTAGGGCCAATGGAGGCCGCGCCTGTTGTTAGTCAAGCGGACATGAAAAGTGTTCCACCGCTCTTGCCGAAAGGTTGGGAAACTGTCGAGCAAGATTTGTTAGCTATGTTGAGTGATGTTCAAAAAAATTACACGACTGACGTTTCGCGCATTTACTTAACAGGGTTAAGTTACGGTGGTTTTGGAACTTGGTTTATGGCCAGCAAGCATCCCGATATGTTTGCGGCTATTGCACCGGTTGTGGGCTGGGGGCACCCAGATTTAATGGCACCTATTGCGCAGCATCAGCTACCCGTGTGGGCATTTGCGGGTGGGCGCGATAAGTCCGTCAACAAAAAATTCTTTTACGCAGGCTTAAGTAAGTTGGAAGAGCTAGGCAACAAAGAGGTTCGTTTCACAGTGGAAGAAGATATGGCACATGATGCATGGAAGCGCGTTTATAGCGGCGATGATCTTTATACGTGGCTATTGGCGCACCGCAAACTCTAAGGCTTACCGCGTACTACAAGAGCCCCAATTGAGTTTTACTCGGTTGGGGCTTTTTTAGCTTTACAGAGCGGCTATTTGGTTGTAAATTGATTCTTAATGATATCTAAGTGATATCACTTAATTGATGTTCACTCAAAGGAGAACGCTATGAATCAAGAAGTTGAAGCCAAAACCGGTTCCGGTTACCTGCTTTTAATCGTCTTACTCGCTGCCCAAATTGGAAGCTTGCTGGCGGTTATTTTTCTGGCACCGGTTTTGAAGGTTATTGCCATCCTTATTGGCATAGTCGTATTCGTGTGTTGGTGGGGTTTTTATCTGGTTAACCCTAATCAAGGTAAGGTGCTCCAACTCTTTGGTCGCTACGTGGGCACCGATAGAGCCAATGGATTGCGTTGGGCTAACCCTTTTTACAGCAAGCAAGCCGTGAGTTTGCGAGTGCGCAACTTTGAGAGTGGCCGCTTGAAGGTGAACGATTCAAACGGCAACCCCATCGAGATTGCCGCCATTATTGTGTGGCGCGTGGTAGATACCGCTGAGGCGGTTTTCGAAGTCGATAACTATGAAAATTACGTGACCATTCAAAGTGAATCAGCTCTGCGTAATTTGGCCACAAGCTATCCCTATGAGCACGATAAAGAAGATGAGCGCCTTTCTCTGCGCAGCGATTCCAATGCGATTGCTAAAAAGCTGTTAACTGAGGTGCAAGATCGTTTACAAAAAGCGGGCGTAGAAGTCATGGAAACTCGCTTAAGTCATTTGGCTTATTCGCCAGAAATCGCACAAGCTATGTTGCAGCGCCAGCAAGCCAGTGCGGTCTTGGCAGCGCGCAGAATTATTGTGCAGGGTGCAGTCGGTATGGTGTCTGATGCCTTGGAACAATTGTCTGAGCTGGGTGTGGTTGAGTTAGATAATGAACGCAAAGCGGCTATGGTGAGTAACTTGTTGGTGGTTTTATGTGGCGATCAGCGGGCTCAGCCGGTGGTTAATGCGGGTAGTCTTTATTAATTTGTTGAGTATTAGCCGTGTCTAAAAAAGCCTATCCATTGCGTATTAACGAACAAGTGCTTGCGGCATTACAGCGCTGGGCGGATGACGATTTGCGCAGTTTGAATGCGCAAATTGAATATGTGTTGCGTGATGCCTTGGTGAAAAGCGGGCGGGTGAAGTTGGTACAGAAGGTCGTTACGGATGTTGAACTGCTCGCTGATATTGAGTCTACAAATAGCGATGAGTCTGCAATTGAATAGCTTGTAATTAAATGGTTTAAGGAGTTAGCAAATGCGTTGGGAATATAAAACGATTGAGGTAAAACGCAGTTTCTTTGGCGGCTCGATTAATACCAATGCGTTGGAGGAGCAGTTAAATGCATTGGGTCGAGATGGCTGGGAATTGGTGTGTATAAATCAAAACCAGATGCAGAGTGTTGTCGCTGTATTAAAACGCTCTAAAGGATAAAAAAAACCGCAGCTCCGATGCTGCGGTTTTTGCATTTTAGTCCGCTATAAAAAGGCTGTGTTTGGCCATGCGCGTCTTCAGTTAGTTGTGTTGTTGCGCGAGCAATACTTGCAGCGGATGAGGCAAGGTAGTCTGATCCATTCGTTTGGTTTGACTGCGGCACGAATACCCCGTAGCGGTAAGCTTACCGGCGTTAGCGGGATTATTGACAACGGCGCTCCACGATAGCTGATATATCTTTTTCGAGGTTTCCACATTGGCCGCTTCGTGGCCAAAGGTGCCAGACATGCCGCAGCAGCCGGTTTCAATCACTTTAAGTGTTTGCCCAAGTTGTGCAAACACGGTTTGCCAATCTTTTACGGAACTCACCGCATTGGTTTTTTCGGTGCAGTGGGCAAGCAATGAATATTCACCTGCGTGGAAGCTGGTTTTTTTTGCTGTTAGTAAATCTTTTTGATTCACCAACCATTCCTGTATCAATTGCACTTTAGGTGCACTTGTTCCCAGCACCTTTTGATATTCACCACGATAAGCCAAGGTCATTGCGGGGTCTAAACCTATAAGCGGAATACCAGATGATGCCAAACCATTTAACAAGGTCGCATTAGTATCCGCTGCTTTGGCGAAGGCTTTTAAGAAGCCGTGAACTTGCAGCGGTTTACCGTTGGGTTTGAAGGGCGCAACCAGCGGCGTAAAACCGAGCGTTTGTAAAACCTTGAGTGAATCCAACACAACTGGCGTTTCAAAATAGCTGGTGAAGGCATCTTGCACAAAAATTACGGCGTTGGTTTTTTGCTCTGGCGTTAGTTGCGCAATATTTTCCAGCGTTGCCCATTGCACACCTAGCTTGTTGAGTTCAGTTTGCAAGCTAATACCCGTGAGCAGCGGGCTATCTACCATGCCAGCCACTTTTGCCAGTATTTTTTGCATAAACTTCGGCTTCATGGCCGCGTTGTATAGCCAAGGTACTCGCGCCATTGTTGGAATCATAAATTCCAAGCCACCAATAAAATAATCTTTGAGTGGTCGCAAATAGCGGCTGTAGTACAACTCTAAAAATTTGCTGCGAAACTCGGGTACATCCACTTTTATCGGGCACTGGCCAGCGCAAGATTTGCACGCAAGGCAACCCATCATGGAATTGTGAACTTCGTGAGAGAAATCGTATTCGCCTTTGCGTTTGTTAAGCGTATTGCTGATGCGTGAGGGTAGAGACAAAAGAAAAGAAGTTTGCTTCACTTTTTTACTTTCATCCAATGCATTTACACCGCGCTCACTCATTTGCTTGAGCCATTCACGCATTAAGGATGCACGACCTTTGGGCGATTGCACGCGGTCGCGGGTGGCTTTCCACGAAGGGCACATAGCATCGTTGGGGTTCCAGTTGTAACACAGGCCGTTGCCATTGCAGTGCATGCCCTCGCTGTAACCTTCCCATACTTGCGCGATAATCTTGCGATCTGCTTGGCCGCGCGTTGCAACACCATCAATTTTTAAAAGTTCGATATTTTTTGCAGGCGTAGCAATTTTTCCGGGATTCAATTGATTGTGCGGATCAAACTCAGCTTTGATGCGCTGCAATTGCGGGTAGAGTTCGCCAAAAAATTTGGGCGCATATTCTGAGCGCACACCTTTACCGTGTTCACCCCAGAGCAAGCCGTTGTATTTGTGTGTCAGCTCGGCAACGCGGTCGCTGATGATACGCACTAATTTTTCTTGTTCGGGGTCTTTCATGTCGATGGCGGGGCGCACGTGCAAAACGCCGGCATCTACGTGGCCGAACATACCGTAGGCGAGATTGTTTTCATCCAAGAGCTGGCGGAATTCTACAATAAAATCAGCCAAGTTTTCTGGCGGTACAGCGGTATCTTCTACAAACGGAATAGGGCGCGCTTCGCCAGCTGCGCCGCCTAGCAGGCCAACCGCTTTTTTACGCATGCCCCAAATTTTATTGACGGCTTCGTTGCCCCAAGCTACTGAATAGCTAATACGAACATTGTTTTCGATTTGTGCATCTAAGGCTAATTGATCTGTAAATTTTTTAACGGCTGCGTTTAATTCGGCTTCATCATGGGCTGTATATTCCACCAAGTTGATACCTTGGATTTTTTCGCCGCTCACAGGTTCCGGGAAAAATTCCGCCACGCTGTGCCACACAATATCTTTCATCGCCAAATTCAATACTTTTGAATCCACGGTTTCGATAGAGGTAGGGTCAGCTTTCATTAATTGGGTCGCATCGCGCAATGCGGCATTGAAGTCGCGGTAATTGACGTTAATGAGCGCGCTGTACTTTGGAGTAACCAAAAGATTGATTTTGGCTTCAACGATAAAGCCGAGTGTGCCTTCGCTGCCGCACAAAATATTGTTGAGGTTGAATCTGCCTTGTTCATCGCGGATATGTGCCAAGTCATAGCCGGTTAAACAACGGTTGAGCTTGGGGAACTTTGCCGCGATTAAATCGGCGTGTTCGCGCTGAATGTTATTAATAGTCTTGTGAACTTGGCCGACGCGATCTGCGCGTGCGCTGATAGTGTCAAGCTCGTCATCATTGATTGCCTGCGATGTCCATTCGTTGCCGTCAAGCAATACGGTGGTTAATTCCAATACGTGATCGCGGGTTTTGCCATAACGGCAAGAGCCTTGGCCGGAGGCATCGGTATT
>SYDJ01000249.1 GCA_005801205.1 Gammaproteobacteria bacterium | reverse complement strand
GGAAGACGGCATAGAAAAAAACTTCCCCTCAGAAATGCAAACCCGCGAAACAGCTGATTTATTTTTACAGTTAATTATTGAAGTATTGAAAGACAGTGGCCGTGCCGCCGTAGTTCTGCCAGACGGCACACTGTTTGGTGAAGGCGTAAAAACCAAAATTAAAAAGCTGTTGTTAGACACCTGCAACCTACATACAGTAATACGTTTACCCAATTCTGTATTTGCGCCTTATACCGGCATTAAAACCAATATCCTATTTTTTGAAAAAGGCACACCAACCAAAGATGTTTGGTATTACGAGCTACCGTTGCCAGCGGGCGTAAAAGCCTTTAATAAAACCAAACCCATGAAGCTAGAAGACTTTGCCGCCTGTGCAGACTGGTGGGGCGAAGGCAAAAAGCAATCCGTAAAAGCCAAACGCAAAAATCGCCAAGAAACTGAGCAAGCGTGGAAAGTCAGCATCCAAGATATTATTGCGCGCAACTACAATCTCGATATTAAAAACCCGCATGTGGTTGAACAAATAAGCCATGACCCCGATGAATTGCTGGTCACTTACGCGCAGCAGCAAAAAAATATTCAAAGCTTGAGAGATCAACTCAAAGCAATATTAAGTAACGCCTTAAAGGGTTAAGAGGCTAACTATGAACGCACCAAAAGAAAATCCAGAATTCGGTGAAATAGTTCAACTCATCGAGGCTGCGCGGCAAAAATCCTATCAAGCGGTCAATACGCTATTAATTGAACTCTACTGGCAGGTGGGTGCTTACATCAGCCAAAAAATGGCTTCAGCGGAATGGGGTGACGGGGTTGTTACTCAACTGGCCGCCTACATCGCCCGGGTTCAGCCCAATCTAAAGGGATTTACCCGCCCCAATTTGTTCCGTATGCGGCAGTTTTACGATACCTATCGCGATGACCCAATTGTCTCAGCACTGCTGAGACAATTACCGTGGACACATAACCTCACCATTCTTAGCCGTAGTAAACACCCTGAAGAAAGGGAGTTTTACTTAAAAATGGCGATTAAAGAAAAATGGTCAAGCCGCGAGTTAGAGCGCCAATTTAATGCGGCTTTATTCGAGCGTGTTGTGCTCACTCCCCCCAATGTGTCGGCAGTACTGACGCAAACTCATCCCGAAGCGCTGAGCGTATTCAAAGACAGCTACATGCTTGAATTCCTAGGATTACCGGAAACACACAGTGAAGCCGATTTACACCAAGGGTTGTTGGAAAAGCTCAAACAATTTTTATTAGAGCTAGGTGGCGACTTTTGCTTTGTGAGGTCGGAGTTTCCACTGCAAGTGGGCAAGCAGGATTTTTATCTGGATTTACTCTTTTATCACCGCAATTTGAATTGCTTAGTGGCCATAGAACTCAAAGCGGCGCGCTTTCAACCGGGTGATTTGGGGCAATTGAATTTTTATTTAGAAGCATTAGATAGAGACCATCGCAAACCCCACGAGAACCCAGCCATTGGTTTATTGCTCTGCGCTAGTAAAGATGAAGAAGTGGTGGAATACGCACTCAGCCGTTCCTTATCACCCACCTTAATCGCCCAGTATGAAACACAACTGCCCGACAAAAAGCTATTGCAAGCCAAGCTGCATGAATTTTATGTGTTAAATAGTGGCAGCCTTGAGAGTGATACAGAATGACCGCACAGCAATTAATTACAGATCACCTAGATATCTGGACAGCCGCCCACAAAACCCGCAGCACAGCAGGCCGTGGTAGCAACAACAAATTGAATTTGCATGGCATTAAAAAATTGCGCGAGTTGATTTTGGAGTTGGCGGTGCGTGGGAAGTTGGTGCCTCAGGATGCGAGTGATGAACCGGCGAGTGAGTTGTTGAAAAAAATTGCGGCTGAAAAGGCGAAGTTAATTAAAGAAGGGAAAATTAAAAAAGAAAAGCCGCTGCCGGAAATTACAGATGAGGAAAAGCCCTTTGAGTTGCCAATTAGCTGGGAGTGGATTCATCTTGCCGAGAGTGGAGTTGCATCAACAGGAGGAACACCAAAATCCGCTGACTCACATATGTTTGATGGCGATATACCATTTATTGGCCCAGGCCAGATTTCACCAAATGGGAAGTTTTTGCCAGCTGAAAAATACCTGACCGAAGAGGGATGCCAGCAGAGTTCAGTCGCGACAGCTGGTGATATTTTGATGGTGTGTATTGGCGGGTCTATTGGGAAAAGTTTAATAGTTGAACAAAAATTGACTTTTAATCAACAAATCAATTGTGTAAGTCCAATCATAATAAGTTCGCGTTATTTAAACAGCGCAATGAACTCAATAAGTTTTCAGTGCGAGTTACTATTAAAATCTACTGGTTCGGCTACACCGATTATCAATAGATCGAAATGGGAAGAGCTGTTGATAGCTCTTCCCCCCCTCGCCGAACAACACCGCATAGTCGCCAAAGTCGATGAGCTAATGGCCTTCTGCGATCAATTAGAACAAACCCAAAGCGACAATATCGCCGCCCACGCACAACTCGTAGAAGCACTGCTCGCCGCCTTAACTAACAGCGGCGACCACTTTGAGCTACAAAACAACTGGCAGCGTATAGCCGCGCACTTCGATACCTTATTCACCACCGAACACAGCATCGACCAACTCAAACAAACCATTCTTCAGTTAGCCGTTATGGGCAAACTCGTCCCACAAAATCCCAAGGACGAACCCGCCAGCGAACTCCTAGAAAAAATCGCCGCCGAAAAAGCGCAGTTGATTAAAGAAGGAAAAATTAAAAAAGAAAAACCGCTGCCGGAAATTACGGATGAGGAAAAACCGTTTGAGTTGCCGAGCGGGTGGGAGTGGGCACGCTTGGCAAATATTTCTGATGTCGGTACAGGAGCAACACCATCGAGAACAGATAGTTCGTATTACGATCCTGCAGAAGTTAATTGGGTAACAAGTGGCGAAACTAGTGAAGAGTACATCCGAGAAACTAAAGAAAAGGTTTCTTGGAAAGCTGTAAAGGAAACTAACGTCTCTATATATCCAGTTGGAACGCTAATAGTTGCAATGTATGGCCAAGGGAAAACTAGAGGTCAAGTTACAGAATTAATGATTGAGGCTGGCACTAATCAAGCGTGTGCGGCTATTCGCTTGATTGAGGATGCGGTACATCACAGAAAGTACGTAAAATTATTTTTTATAAAAGCTTACGACGAGTTGCGTGAACAGTCAGCAGGCGGAGCTCAACCTAACTTAAATGTTGGTAAAGTGTCTATAACTATTATCCCACTTCCGCCACTTGCCGAACAACACCGCATAGTCACCAAAGTCGATGAACTAATGTCTCTCTGCGACACCCTAAAAACCAACCTCCAAAACGCCCAAACCACCCAGCTCGCACTGGCTGATGCCTTGGTTGAGCGGGCGGTGGGTTGAAAGCAAATCCCCCCCGGCCCCCTTTTTTCAAAGGGGGGAGTAAAAGCGTTACTTCGGAAGTAGGGAGTCATAACCCCCTTTGAAAAAGGGGGTCGGCGCAGCCGGGGGGATTTGCTTTTGCTCTTAGCTCCCCGTTTGAAAAAGCGAAAGCCGAATTTTTAAAAATCTCAAAAGAATTAAAACTTATGCAAAAAATTATCAAACGCCGTGTCATTGAATCGCAAACGCAATTCGATCAATCAATTCACCCTTTACTACAACGCATCTACAGCGCTCGCGGCATTCAGCATGAGCAAGAGCTGCAATATCAACTCGCACAATTGCATAAGCCAAATTTTAAAGGCTTAGCTGAAGCGGTAAGTATTTTGGCGGATGCCGTAGTCGCCGGTGCAAAAATAATTATTGTTGGCGATTTTGATGCAGACGGTGCAACCAGTAGTGCGCTTGCAGTTTTAGCCTTGCGCGCAATGGGTTTGCACGCTGTGGATTTTTTGGTGCCCAACCGTTTTGAATACGGCTATGGTTTGACGCCAGAAATTGTTGCGGTGGCAGCGGCGCAACAGCCGGATGTGATTATCACGGTTGATAACGGTATATCCAGTATTGAAGGTGTTCTCGCTGCCCGTGAGCTAGGTATTGCGGTTATCGTCACTGATCACCATTTACCCGGTAGTGAGTTGCCTGAAGCGGATGCCATCGTTAATCCAAATCAACCCGGCTGTGAGTTTCCGAGTAAAAATCTCGCAGGCGTCGGCGTTATTTTCTATGTGATGAATGCCTTGCGTGCAGAGTTGCGTCAAATGGGTTGGTTTGCAGAGAGTGGAATTGCCGAGCCGAATATGGCGAGCTTTTTAGATTTGGTTGCGCTGGGTACGGTTGCGGATGTTGTGCCGCTCGATCACAACAATCGCATTTTAGTTGCGCAAGGTTTACAGCGCATTCGCGCCGGTGTTGCGCGCCCCGGCATTAAAGCGTTGCTAGAAATTTCTGGAAAGCAGGCGCAAAAAATTGTCGCTAGCGATTTTGGTTTTGCGCTCGGCCCACGTTTAAATGCGGCGGGGCGGTTGGATGATATGTCGCTCGGCATCCAATGCTTGATGTGCGAAAGCGAAACCCTTGCGCGTGAAATGGCGATGCAAATGGATGATTTGAATAAGGATAGAAAAGCGATAGAAACCGGTATGCAGCAGGAAGCTATGATCATGTTGCAGAAAGTGTTATCTGCAGATGAAAATTCGCTGCCGTGGGGTGTTTGTTTATTTGATGAAACATGGCATCAAGGGGTGATCGGAATTTTGGCTTCGCGTATTAAAGATAAATACCATCGCCCCACCATTGTGTTTGCCGATGTTGGCGAAGGCCAAATAAAAGGTTCTGCTCGTTCAATACAAGGCTTTCATATTCGCGATGCCTTAGATGCAATTGCTGCCCGCCACCCCGAGTTACTACAAAAATTTGGCGGTCATGCTATGGCGGCAGGCATGAGTTTAACGCGTGCTAACTTTCCTGCCTTTGCAGCAGCATTTGACGAAGAGGTTCGTCGCCAGTTAACGGAAGAAAATTTATCTGCATTGGTTTTAAGTGATGGTGAATTGGCGGATCAGGATTTCAACCTAACACTTGCGCAGCAACTGCGCGAGTCTGGCCCTTGGGGGCAGCATTTCCCTGAGCCTGTATTCGATGGTGAATTCTTCTTAATCCAGCAAAAAATTCTGGGTGAGAAGCATTTAAAAATGACCCTAGGTGTGGATACTAAAGGCCAGCAATTGGTCGATGCTATAGCGTTCAACATTGATCCAAAGCAATGGCCAAACACCCACGCTAAAAAAGTAAAAGTTGCCTATCGATTAGATGTAAATGAGTTTCGCGGCAATAAAACTGTACAGCTTATGGTGGACTATATTGAAGCAATTGTCTGATTCGTTATTTGAGAAGCGGTATTAAAACCGGAAGCACATTCTTGAGGATGAGAGGTTGTGCTTCTGCAGTAGGGTGAATGCCATCTTGCTGCATTAAGTTGCGCTGAGTTGCTACGCCGTCTAATAAAAATGGAATTAACGCTGTATTGTTTTTTTCAGCAAGGGTTGAATAGATCTCTCTAAATTCTTTGGTATAACGAGGCCCATAATTGGTAGGTATTTGCATGCCTGCCAAAATAATTTTAGCGCCTCCTTCTTGGGTGGCGGATATCATCGCTTGTAAATTATTTTGCATAATCTTTAATTGTTGACCGCGTAAGCCATCGTTACCCCCTAATTCAATAATAACAATATCCGGTTTGTGTTGGTTCAATACCGCAGGTAAACGTGTTAAGCCGCCGCTGGTTGTTTCTCCGCTCACGCTAGCATTAATCACTCGGGCATTTACAGAATAGCCGTGCTGTTTTTTAGTCAGCTCCTGTTGCAATAAAGTCACCCAGCCTTCTTCTACTTTAATTCCATGGCCGGCACTCAAACTATCGCCCATTACGAGAATAGTCGTTTGCTTGGCGAGGGCGATTTGGGTGAGCATTGGCAAGAGTAAAACCAATAAAATTCTGACAAAAGTCATGCTAAAGCATCCTCAAAATATGGCATGGTGATGTTGCGGTATTCACTTTTCTATTGTTATATCACAAGGATTCTGTTGTCTAGAGAATTTTAATCAGATTATTTTTTTAAGCCGTGCATCTTTTAAGGTTGCTCCACCGTCTAAAGTGCTAAAGCAATTGAGACAAAAAACGTGTCATTGTAAAGTTTATTGGTGCTACCTAGTTATTTCGCAAAACGGCTCCATAGTAAGTACCTATTTATATATCTATGCCTATATCGTTATTGTGGCTAAAGCCCCTTATTACAACCCAACACTATTTAATACATTAAAGAGAGTAGATTTATGTCATCCGCATTAATGCTTGATGTTCGCGCTATTACCAAAACAGTGAATACCCAAGAGGGTGATTTGGAAATATTGTTGCCCATTTCTTTGAGCGTAAACGCTGGCGAATCTGTGGCAATTACGGGGGCGTCGGGTTCGGGTAAATCAACGCTCTTGGGGATTTTGGCTGGGTTGGATATTCCATCTACTGGCGAAGTTTATTTAAATGGTAATTGCCTTACGGCATTAGATGAAGAAGGCCGCGCAAAAGTACGTGCCGATAATGTTGGTTTTATCTTCCAATCTTTTCAGTTGCTGCCTGGATTGACGGCACTTGAAAATGTGATGCTGCCTTTGGAGCTGCGCGGAAATAAACAAGCAAAATCCTTGGCGATGGATTTTTTAAAGCATGTGGGTCTAGAAAAACGTTTAGGTCATTACCCGCAACAATTATCCGGCGGTGAGCAACAGCGCGTAGCCATTGCCCGCGCTTTTGCCAGTCAGCCTAAAACACTCTTTGCGGATGAGCCAACCGGAAATTTAGATAGCAATACCGGCGAAAAAATTATTGACTTGTTATTTGACCTAAATCGCGAACAGGGAACCACCTTAATTTTAATTACCCATGAAGAGCGTTTGGCCTCGCGCTGCCAACGCCGAATTATTTTAGCTGCAGGTGCAATTGTTTCTGATTCAAATGCTGAGTTGGGAGCCTAAATTATGCTGGCTCTAAAATTATTAATCCGCAATTGGCGCAGTGGTGAATTAAAATTGCTCGGCGTTTCGTTGATTCTTGCCGTTACAGTATTGAGCGCAATTGCCATTTTTACAAATCGCCTTGAAGCAACGCTCTTAGTGCAAAGTAATAGCGTTATAGGTGCAGATACAGTGGTAGCAGGTGATCACACCCACCCAAAAGAATGGGAGGGTGAGGCCGATAACGCGGGCATAAAATACACTTACTCCAATCAATTTATGTCTGTGGTTTACGCCGGCGATGAAATGCGTTTAGCATCGATTAAAGCTATTGCCGAAGGCTACCCCTTGCGTGGCCAATTCGACATTAGCGATATTCCTTTCACCCTAAAAACCAATGAAATTAAGACAGTGAAAACTATTCCTGCGCCGGGAGAAGTTTGGGTTGATTCGCGTTTATTTAGTGCATTGAAAATAAAGCTTGGCGATAAAATTGCTGTAGGTGATTACGAACTTAAAGTTGCGCATATTCTGATTCGTGAACCTGATGCGACTAACCCCATGAGTATGTTTGGCGCGCGGTTGGTGATGAATATTCAGGATCTACCACAGACTCATATTATTCAACCCGGCAGTGATGTGAATTATCGCTGGTTATTAGCGGCTGATAATGAAAGCACATTAAATAAATTTGTGGAGCAGATAAAGCCAAAATTGACTAAGCATCAACGGTTGGTGACGGTAAAAACATCGCAAGACCGTTTATCTAACACCTTGGTTTTTGCTAAAAATTTTTTGCTGTTAACGGCAATCATTGCGGTGTTGTTGTCAGGCGTTGCGATTGCGATTGCCTCCAAACAGTTTGCTGAGCGCCATACCAATCAAGTTGCGTTAATGAAAAGCCTTGGTGTCAGTGCGAATCGTGTGCGTTCGCTCTATTTTATACAGTTGTTACTGCTAGCCTCTGGTGCCTCTTTACTGGGTTTGCTCTTGGGTAGCGCAATTCAGGCATTACTCATATCAGCCGTACAGGCGCTTTATAATACGCTATTTATGCCTGCTAGTTTTTATCCCTATGGGTTGAGTTTTGCGAGCGGCATTATTTGTTTAGTCTGTTTTGCATTACCTGCGCTGTGGTTTTTGCCGCACATACCACCACTCAAAATTTTGCGTAAAGAAATGAAAGTGACCCGTTCGCAATTATGGTTGCAGGCAATCTTCGCTGTTACTGCAGTTATCTCTTTGATTTACTTGTTCAGTCGAGATGTAAGACTTGCGTTGATTGTAACGGCTGCTTTGTTTGTGGTCTTTTTGATTGCCTTGTTGGTGGCGTTTGTACTCTTAAAATTAACCAAGTTTTGGGTTGCTAATGCCGGTGGTGCGTGGCGGTTGGCATTTGCATCACTACAAAAAAATGCGGGCCAAAGCGTTATGCAAATATTGGTGTTCTCAATCGCCATGATGCTCTTGTTGACGATTACTATTATTCGCACCTCGTTAATTAATGAATGGAAAATTCAGATACCTGAAAATGCTCCTAATCATTATTTAACCAATATACCTGCCGATGAATCTGAGCGTTTACAGCAAACACTGGAAAAAAATATCAATCAACCCGTTGTTATGATGCCGAATGTGCGTGGGCGCTTGGTGGAGATTAATGGCGCAGAGCCCACAGAAGAGCTGCGCAAGAAACATAATACGTTACAGCGCGAGTTGAACTTAACCTGGGCAACCAACTTGCCAGAAGCCAACAAAATTGTACAAGGCCATTGGTGGGATACTTGGAAAAAGAGTGAACATCAATTAATAGGTGTTTCAGTAGAAGAGGGTACTGCTAAAGAACTGAGCTTGAAGCTGGGTGATAAATTACGCTTCTCTATGGGCGGCTTAACCTTGGATTCTGAAATTGCTAGCATCAGAAGTCTTGATTGGAAAACCATGAAGCTCAATTACTTCTTTATTTTTGAGCCTCATGCACTGGATCAGTTTTCACCCAATTATATGAGCAGCATTTATTTGGATGAACAGCACAAGCCCTTTCTCTATCAGTTGCTGCGCGAACACCCCACGGTGTTGTTAATTGAGTTTGATCGCATTATAGAAAGTATTCGCACAGTCATGGATCAAGTGACCGATGGCATACAATTAGTGCTTTGGCTAACGCTGATTGGCGGATGTTTAGTATTATGGGCGGCAGTAATGGGCAGCCTTGAAAGTCGTAAACAAGAGGCTGGCTTGTTGCGCGCACTCGGTGCTTCACGTCAGTTGATATTGGGCGGTGTCTTAATAGAATTTGCCATTATGGGATTGCTTGCAGGCATAGTTGCCATTCTGGGGGCAGAGTTTTTAGTGCTGAGTTTGCAAATATTTATTTTCAAATTTCCACTGCAGCCACATTATCTTTATTGGCTGTTATCTCCCCTTTTAGGGTGTACCCTTGTTGCGGCCTTAGGTTTGTTAGGGTGTAGACCGGTATTAACTACGCCTCCCGCTATAGTCTTGCGCGAGGCTGCTTAATGGCTAAATTTTAATTCTAGAAAAGAATGCATCAATGAAGCCAGCGCCAAAAAGTAGCGTATTAGATAAAGGTTTATGGGGCATGAGTGCCCCTATGTTTCTCGATCAAGCCGTTACCTACACCATCCCCCTCGTTGATATGTATTTTTTAAGACGCGTGTCTGACTCTGCAGCGGCAGCAGTCGGTGCGGTTACGCCTCTCGTTTTCGTTGCTAATGCATTTCTGCAGGTCAGCGCTTTTGCTGGGGCGAGTATTGCGGGGCAGCGCATTGGCGCTAATGATTATCAACGCGGTAATGCCACCATTGGTGCCTATACACTGCTCGTACTGTTGTTGTCGATTATCGCAATACTTGCGGTGAATTACGGTGGGCCAGTAGTGGCGCGTTCAATGAATTTGAGCGGCGCTGTAGAAAATTATGCGGTTGAATATTTATCCTTAATTGGTTGGATGGTTGGTTTTTGGGGTTGCCGCTTAATTTATCAAACCATCTTAAATATTTACGGTGTGCCTAAGTGGAATACCTATAGCAATATTATTTTTTTTAGCGTAAATCTTTTGGGCAACATACTTGCTGTTTATGGTTTCCAATCAATACCACCTACAGGGGTAACTGGCGTGGCGCTAGCCAGTATTACGGCAGCATTGTGTAGTTTGTTATTTGTAATGGCGGCGGTGCATTTGCGGTTGCGAATACATATTCCCTTTAAGGTGTCAGTGGCACAGTTTGGTTTATATATTACCCCTGTGCTCTTAATTGCTGCGCCAGCGATTTTAGAGCCTATGTCTTTTCAAGCCTATATGATGGTGTTGAATTGGATTGCTGCAGGTATTGGTGACCTTGCGTTGAAGGTTAAAATTTATACCTATAATACTTTTTTATTCTGTTTGATGATTTCTATTGCATTGAGTATGGCAACTGAAGCCATTATTGCGCAGCGGGTAGGGCGTAAAGAATTTGATTTGGCGCATGTGCAATTGAAGCAAAGTTTAAAGATGTCATTGATAGGTACTACACTACTCGCATCATTGTGGTTGGTATTTAATGAGCCAATCTTAAAAATGTTTACCAGTGATCCCAATATTATTGCGATTGGCTTCTGGGTTTTTTTACTGGGCTTTTTGGCAGAACCTATGCGCACTACGAATATTATTATTGGCAGTGCATTGCGTTGTGCGGGGGATGCAACTTTTACGTCGGTATCGAGTATTGCGGTAATCTGGTTGTTCTCGGTACCCTTGGCTTATGTATTGGCCGTGCCATTAAGCTTAGGTATCTATGGGCTTTTGATTGCCGCTATATTGGATGAAGCAGTGCGTGCGGTGATTAAATATTTCCGCTGGAAAACACGCAAGTGGCAAAATTATGGTGTGGTAGCTAAAGAGCCCACTCTTTAGCTTTTTAGTTACCCTATACAAAACTTATAAATTCTTAATCCAAAATATTGAATTAGCGCCTATCAATACCAAACTTAATACGAGCGCTGCAGGTATTGGAAATTTCTTGGGTTCTTTCCATGCAACGCACGCGAAAAAAATAATGTTCGCAAGAACAGGGTAGATATATCTAAAATCCGTATTGCATGAAAGTGGAACCTTAATACGATAGGCCAAAAGCAGAATGAACGGAAACACCAGTGTGAGTATCCACGGCAATACTTTATAAGATGCCAATATAATATGAGAGCGTGTTGTATAAGGTTGTTTTTGTAAATAGTAAATGCAGCTTCCCATGAGTGCCAATAACAGCAATATCCCATTACTTACTCCCCAAAATCTTAATGCATCACCCTGAAATGAAAACTCAGAGGAAAGGCTGGAGCGCCATACAAAGTTCCAAAAATATTGCCTGCCAGAAATGTCATCCCACGTACTAATAAAGGGGTGCTGCACGTAAGTGGCTGAGTCAAAGATCAAATAATTTTCTGGGTTATTTTTGACTTTTAGCCCCGAGTTTATGCTTTGGCTAACATTAGAAAGCAACCAGTCGCTTGATGTTCCCTTCACGTAGTAATAAATGTTGTCCCCAAAATTCAGTGCCAATGCAATAAACACTATGCTGGAAAGTATGGCGAAATCGCGCGCGAGCTTTTTCTTCTTTTGTTGAAAGTGCGCGCGATCTTTAAAGATTAAAATCATATGCAATAAAAATAAAATACCCAGTGTGGCCGTCATGGCCAGGCCGTTAGATTTTGTCAGTAGCGATGCACCCATCCACAAACTTGCCCAAAATAAATGTGCAGATGCGCGCGTTTTCCACCACTTCAGTGTGTAGAAAAATGAGAGGCCATAAAAGGCATAAAGCGCTAAATCATTGCCGATTCTAATGCTGTGAATAATACCTGCAGGCCATAGGCACAAAGCGAAACTGGCGATTAGGAGTGGCAGCCTTCGCTGGTTAAATGCGACTTTAAAGCTGGCTAGGGCGCTGATTAAAAAGATGCACCAAAAATACAGCGCTAATAATTGTGCCCATAGATCGTTTGCGGTTTTGGGAATGAATCCCGCCACTTTGGTTGTTGCAGCGATTAAATAATAAAGCGGTGGCTGGTGATATTCCCAACCTTCACCAGGGTTAGGTAAGCTGTGTTGATTAATTAAGTGTTCAATATAATCTTTGTGGCCGCCACCTTCATACACATCAAAAGTTCTGGTGCGTGAATCTGTCTGTGAAAGATAAAACAGCGATAGGGTCAAGCTGAGAAGGAAAAAAACTTTTTGTAACGTGGAGGTTTTTAAAGATCGCATTAACCATAAAGCAAATATCCCAAGCGTAATAAAAATCCAAAGATGTTGATGTTTGCTAAGGCGCTGAGTTGCCTCTATACGAAAACCTGTAGGGTTACTCTCATTAATAATTTCAATTTCAAACAAGTTAGTTTGTTCGGGTTTTAAGTTATCTATATTTAATACAAATCCCGAGCCGTAATTTCTACGGTCTGAAAGAGGTATGTTGTCGATAGAGACATTCTCGCCATTTACTTTTACGGCAACCACTTCATCATCGGGGATAATGCGGAACTGTTGTGTGTTGCTAGTTGCATTGTCTATATTAAGGCTAATTGTGTAACGGCCAACAAAGTCTTCAGAAAAAGGTAGAGTAATCGGGCGATGTTCTTCTGGGTTAGATGAAAAAATGATGTTATTGATGCTGATAGTTTTCCATTGAGAAATCCACATCAGTAACAGCAATGTCAGAATGCAAACGCTTAGTTGCAAAATTAGAGGTATTATTTTTTTCATGATCTGCTCATGTATTAAAACTAGTTTTTTTCTAGAGTGATAGCTGGCTGAATCCAGTTTGCATGATCACTGCTAATATCGCCATTGCCGGAAACACGTAAACTTAGGCGCTTAACGTTTTTTAGTGATAGCTTAATTGCTTCCAGATTCTTCTCTGCACCATATATAGGTTGGGATTGCCATAATAATTGATCGTCACCCCAAACCGAAAAAGTCACATTGGCAGATTCTACTTCATCATCCAGCCCGAACATAAAATCTAGCGCTAGCGCATTATCTGGCAGCCAATAGTCTATTTGTGAATTGGCATGGGTGCCTAGACCATTTGCAAAGCGCTTGCCTGCAACAGATAACACAGAACCGTTACTGCTTTTATTAATTTGTAAATGGCCAAAATCTTGCTGTGCAAGATGAGGCTGCAGTTGACTTAAGGCTATTTGATTCGCTATTAAATCTGGCTTGTGAATTTTAGTCATATCCGCCAGTTGCTTGCCCAGCATTAAACAACTAATCACTAAAACAATAAGAAATAGCCCTTTGATTGCAAATAGCTTGTCAGTTACATCCTTAATAAAAATAATCCAACTTCGCTTAAACACAAGTTCCATCATGCCAAAGCAAAATGCGAGCAACATAAACCATGAAATGATGGGCCATATACTGGACGTTTTAATACCCATCGCCATGGCCAAGTTAAATGCGGATATAAATGAAAAGGCTAGAGGATAAAATATTTTGCTGGGATTTGTGGCAAAGTAAACTAAAGAAACTATGACTGCTGGTAATAAATAGCGCTCATGCATGGCCGGTAAGAGGGTGAAAAATGCCATAGAACAAATGAGTGCATAAAATAAAATATCGTTTGTAAGCGCCGCCTGATTGGCGTGGTATTTTTTATTTAAAAGGTTCTTTATACCTTGTGTGAATACCAAGATACAAACAAGGCTAAAGCTAATCATGCCGAAGTGTTTAGCTTTAAATAGAGGAGCTAAAGGGCTATTGCTGTCTATACCAAATAATAGAATCGAGTCTGGCGAAGCATTGCCGGTTAAGAGAATCCAAATATTAGATGCACCCATGGTAGTTGTACCATATTGGTGAAGCACATCTATATAGGCGAGCTTGAATGTAGAGAAAAAATTCTGGGCAATTATAGAAGGTAGAAATGCAACAATAAATACCGAGCTGCAAAGCAGGATTGCTTTAAGGTGAATTTTATAGTCGGTAAAAAACAAAATGCCAAATACCGGAGCAAAGGCAATCATTTGAAATTTGGTCAGTAACCCTAAGCAATAGAATGGGAAAGTTGAAATTTTATAGCGCGTGCTGACGCCAGCGAGTAGGGCTGCAATAACGGGTATTAAAGGAATAACATCAATTTGCCCCCAAATGGGGCCATTAAAAAGAATCGCGGGGTTGAGTGCTGTTAATAACATAGCTGCATGGAAATGTACTGCGCTAGACGAATACTTTTTCGCGAGCTGAAAAACAATGCCGATTAAGAGTAAATGCGAAAGCATAACCGGCAGCTGAGTAACATATTTTAGAAAAATATTATTCTCAACGGGTATTTGTAGTTCGGAATATATTTGCCCGGCAACATACAGCCAATGAATATAGATAGGTGGGTAATTACCATTAAATTCATGGTAACCCTTATTGATAAGCTGTTTGATCCAGTCTTCCCAAAAGCCTATATCGCCGCCGTTGCCATCCCAAAATAACAAAATGAAATTGCTAAGGATGGCTGCAATCATATAGACCTGTAGCCAATAGTTGTATGGAGTTGGGGCGTAAGCCAAATGGGTATTTGGTAATGCGTAGCTGGCAGCGTTGTTATGTTTTTCGCTGTGCATAGGAAGCTCTACTTTCGTTGGAATTAATAAATTTTGTCACGGATTACTGTGTGTTTGTTATTTTTTATAGATCCAGAATTTATGCATAACAAAATTTAAGATCAAGGTGAGTAGGGTAGCAAAGAGCTGTGCAATTAGGTAGGCGCTTTGAAGTAGATGAGAGTTGTGCAGAATGTGCTTTTCTAAAAAATGAAGAAAAATAGCAAAAACAGAGGTGCTAAAAGCCAGCCCTATACAAATGGTGACTATAAATTTAGGTAAGGTTTGTCTATGGCTTGTTTGGCTGGCAAAGGTTAGGTAGTAGTTTGCAGCATAATTGAAAGTTGCAGAGCTGACATAGGATATAGCCGATGCAACAACAGGGATTAGCCCCCCAAATTCAACAAAAAGCCCTAACAGAAAAAACTGAAGGAGCGTCGCCGCTCCTCCAATAAATACAAATTTAACGAATTTAACCATTTACGCCCAGCCTACAGCTGCCCTTGCTCGCTCAATATAGAGGTATTGAACCCTTTGTGAGAGCGGATGGCAAGCGTGGCGAAAATGATGGTGATCGAGCGTTGAGCCCATGTACTCCCAACATTGCCCTTGGTTGACGCATAAATGATCGCCAGCGTTCATCTTATAGGAGGCCAGCTCATCCCACATCTTGGGCCACTCAGGGTTATTGATGTCGAGGTATTCCATAAATCCGCCTAGAGCGCTGAAATATTTGTAAACTCATTGTGGTTTATTAATAGTTTTTGTCAAGAACATCATGCATCTTAATGATTTATATAGAGAATAATTTTAACTAATTGTTCGTATTGGGGTCGGGTTCGCACTTTGGTGGCGCAAAAAAACATCTTTTAATAAGAATTTATGGATATTTTTTAAGCTATCTAGTCAAAATTTTACGCATGTATTTGTAAAAATAGTCTTTACCCTACAGTTACAGAAAGGTTTATGATGGTCTAATCGAGTTTAAATGAACGTGGAGATAAGTATGAATATTGGCCAAGCCGCCGCCCAAAGTGGGCTACCTGTAAAAACCCTGCGCTATTACGAGGAGATTGGTTTGGTGACTCCTGCGCGTACTGAGGGCAACGATTACCGAGATTATTCCGTGATGGATGTTGAGCACTTGCGCTTTTTACAGCGCGCTCGTGCTGTGGGTTTTAATTTGGAAGTTTGTCGTGAATTGCTGGATTTGTATCGCAATGAGAATCGCCGTTGCTCGCAAGTGAAGCGGCTAGTGCTGGAAAAAATTGAGCAAGTTGAAGTTCAGTTACAAGAATTGCATGCGCTTAAATCTATTTTGACCGATATGGCTAACGGCTGTGCGGGTGATGATTCTGCAGATTGCACGATCATCGAAACACTTGCCCAGCCCAAGCCCTCGTTCATGCCCTTTATGCTAGTGGAGTCATCATCATGAGTGATTGTTGTTCCGATAACGCATTACCTAAAAAGGCCGCAGAAGATAAATCATGTTGTGGAGCTAAAGCGCACGCTCACAATGAGCATCCAGCTACTGAATTATTTTCTAATGCTGCCGAAGATTCTTGCGCAACACCGGTTGCGGCAGCAGCCTCATGTTGCGCGCCGGTTGCAACTCATGCACATGAACACAGTCATGCTTCAAGTTGTTGTGATGATGACCACGAGCATGGTGGTAAAAAGGATTATCTGCTTTGGGGGGCCATGAGTATATGCGTTCTGTTTTATGCATTGCATTTACTTGCGCCAGCAGTTCTGCCGAGCTTTGCGCAGCATTTTGCACACAGCATTTTCGACATGTTAAACACCATGTGGTGGGGCGTGTTCTTGGGTTTAATTTTTGTCGGGCTTTTGGCGAACATTCCGCAGAATTTGGTTTTATCCGTTTTAGGCAAGGGCGGCAGTTTTAATGGTTTGTTACGCGCAACTGCAGCGGGTGTTTTATTGGACTTATGCAGTCACGGCATATTAATGGTAGGCTCTAAGCTCTATCAAAAAGGCGCAAGCCTAGGGCAGGTGATGGCGTTTTTAATCGCCAGCCCGTGGAATTCATTTTCTCTCACGCTGATTATGTTTGCGCTAATTGGCTTTAAGTGGACACTCGCATTTATAGGTGTGTCTATGGTGATTGCCGTTATTAGTGGATGGATATTTGATCGTTGCGTGGATAGAAAAATATTGCCTGCAAATCCAAATGCATTTGAGTTGGATGACAACTTTAAATTTTGGCCAGAAGCACGCAAACAATGGGCGTCCATTAGTTGGTCATTTGATATCGTTAAAGCTGTCGCTCGTGAAGGTGCAAGCGGCTCGCGTATGGTATTGCGCTGGTTGTTATTTGGTGTTGTGCTTGCGGCGTTAATTCGCACCTTTGTGAGCGTAGAGTTTTTTCAACAATGGTTTGGCCCGAGTTTAATCGGCATGGTATTCACGCTAATTGCTGCTACCGTAATTGAAGTCTGCTCTGAAGGCTCAACGCCTATTGCTGCTGATTTATTAAACCGCGCGCAGGCACCGGGCAATGCATTTACTTTTATGATGGCGGGCGTAGCTACTGACTACACAGAAATTATGGTGTTAAAAGATACGACTAAGTCGTGGAAGATAGCTTTGTTTTTGCCATTGATTACTTTGCCGCAAATTATTGCAGTTGGGTATGTGATGAATGGTTTGTGATTTTTATAGGGCGCAATATTGTGTTATTGCGCCCTATTTATATTTCACTGAGCTTTTTATTTTACGGAGCTTTTTATTTTACAGAGCTTTCAAATTGTTGCCCCGTAACCCCCACCGACTCATCCCCCATTAAATACAAATAATCGCGCATTAAATCTTGCGGAGTTTTGATCGTCGTTGGGTCTTCGGCGGGATAAGCGCCTGCGCGCATTTTGGTTCTGGTTGCGCCGGGGTTGATGCTGTTGGCGCGAATGCGCGTGGTTTCTTCTAATTCATCTGCAAGCGTTTGCATTAGATTTTCTGCTGCGGCTTTGGAGGCTGCGTAAGCGCCCCAATAAGCGCGGCCTTGGTAGCCTACGCTTGAACCAGTGAAAACGATGGACGCATTTTTTGCGCGCTCTAATAAAGGCAATACAGCTTGTGTAAGCATAAAGGGCGCATTTACGTTGACTTGCATTAAGCGCATCCAAACATCCGGTGCGTAATTGGCGATGGGCGTGCGTTGGCCTAAATCGGCGGCGTTATGGAGTATGCCATCGATATGCTTGAATTCATCGCTGATGGCATTACACATAGTAATAAATGCTTGCTCATTGGCAACTTGAAAATCGATTGGGTAAATCGCCGCTTGCGGGTGGCCTGCTGTTTCGATTTCATCGTAAACCATTTCCAGTTTTTGCAGCGTGCGACCGACAAGAATAACGGTTGCGCCGTGCGCTGCAAAGTTTTTTGCGGCAACGCGGCCAATACCATCGCCTGCGCCAGTGACGAGGATGATTTTATTTTCTAGGCTGTTAGCTGCTGGAGTAAAGTTTTCTGGTGTTTTCATAATCAATATTCGAATAATTAAAAGTCATATTTGTATTGCGAAATTCTTTCGTCATGCCCGCAGGGCATCCAGTGACTTTGCTTTCGCAGGACTTTAAAGGCACTGGATCCCCTTCGAGGATGACGGTAGTGAAGTTATAAATGCTTTTCTATAATTGGCCAAATATCATCGGCATGGTCAACTCGATAATCTGCGTGCCAGCTATCAATATTCTCATCGCCTATGTAACCATAGGCGGCGGCGATGGTAATGCTCTCGGCTCGCTTACCACATTCAATATCGCGCGCATGATCACCGATATAAATAATTTCTTGCGGTGTGCAGTCCAATTCTTTAGCTGCTAAGAATAATGATTCAGGGTGCGGCTTGCTGTCTTGTACGTGATCTGGGCAGATTACAATCGCTGGTGCTGGCTGCAGTTTTAATTGTTCCAGTAACGGAGCTGTGTAGGCTGCAGGCTTATTGGTTGCTATACCCCACGGAATATTGTGTTCAGCTAATTTATTCAACAAATCTTGAATACCGGGAAAGGGCTTGGTAAATACGGCGATATGTTGTGTGTAAAGCTCTAATAAGCGCGAACGTAATGGTTGGAAGTCTTCGTGAGATTCTTCAATAGCGAAGGCCATCATCACCATTGCCTTTGAACCATTGGAAACGCTAGCGCGAATCATCTCGTGTGGCAGTTCATAGCGTTCGTTTTCTTGCAGTAGTTTATTTACAACGGCTACAAAGTCTGGCGCTGTATCAAGTAGGGTGCCGTCAAGGTCAAACATAACAGCACGGATTTTTTGTGAGTCTTTTACCATTGCCTACCTACAAATCTTATTTGAATGAATTCCGATGTTACTTCTGAGACCACCGGCGACATGGATGTCGACGATGAGCCTACAGGGATGTATTTACGGCGAGTCTCAGAAGTAACATCGGAGTTCATGACACGCTAGATACTATTGAACAACCTTTTTAGCATGCAACAAATAATTCACGCTCACATCATTCGCATCTAACTTGTAATGCTTAGTGATGGGGTTGTACGTCATGCCGCTGATACTTTGTAATTCTAAACCGGCGGCGCGTAACCACTGCGCTAATTCTGATGGCTTAATAAATTTATCGTAATCGTGCGTACCTTTTGGCAGCATTTTTAATAAATACTCCGCACCTAAAATCGCGAAGGCGTAAGCTTTTGGGTTGCGGTTGATGGTGGAGAAATACACATCGCCATTTGGCTTCACTAAATCTGCACAGGCTTTTACCACTGATGATGGATCTGGAACGTGTTCCAGCATTTCCATACAAGTCACAATATCGAACTCGCCAGCACATTGTTCTGCTTTTTCTTCAGCAGTAATGCGCTCGTAATTCAAAGTTACGCCAACTTCTAATGCATGCAAGCGTGCAACGGATAAAGGTGCCTCGCCCATATCAATGCCGGTAACGTCTGCACCGCGTTGTGCGAGGGATTCAGCAAGAATGCCGCCGCCGCAACCTACATCAATCACTTTGCGTTGTGCGACGGGCGAGTGCTGGTCAATGTAATTTGCGCGCAGCGGATTAATATCGTGCAGCGGTTTGAATTCGCTGTTTTTATCCCACCAGCGGCTGGCGAGGGCTTCAAATTTTGCAATTTCAGCGGTATCGACGTTTGCCATAATCTGTTTTCCAGTAAAGTGTCTCAGTTCTGAATTTTTTCTTGCCAAGAGCGAACTTTGCTTTTCAGTTCGCGTTCGTTAATGGTTAGCAGCTCGCGGTTTTGCATTAAGCATTTACCCTTTACCCAAGCGTGGGATACGCGATGCCCAACATGGGTGTAGATGAGTTGTGATGCGATGTTGTAAAGAGGTTGTAAATCTAAATCGCCAAGATGAATTGCAATTATATCGGCCTGTTTGCCGGTTTCTAAACTGCCGACAAGGTGATCAATACCCAAGGCTTTAGCGCCGTTCAAAGTCGCCATGCGCAATGCAGTGTGAGCTTCTAGTGCAGCAGCGTTTCCGCTCACTGCTTTTGCTAAAAGTGCAGCCGTTTTGAGCTCGCTGAACAAATCCAAATCATTGTTGCTGGCTGCGCCATCAGTTCCGAGTGCGACATTGATTCCAGCATTTAGTAATGTTTCAACGGGGCAAAACCCGCTTGCAAGTTTTAAATTAGATTCGGGGCAGTGAATAACATGCGCGCCGCTCTGCTGCAGAATCGCTATATCAAGGTCATTAATTTGCGTCATGTGCACGCACTGCGTGAGTGGCGAGAGTAAGCCCAGATCCATCAAGCGCTGAATTGGGCGCATGCCGTATTGCTGAATAGAATCTTCAACTTCTTGCGCAGTTTCATGCAAATGAATATGAATTGGCGTATCCATTTCTTGCGCGAGCACGGCAACTTTTTTCAGGGTTTCATCGCCAACTGTGTAGGGCGCGTGTGGGCCAAAACCAATATTGATTAAATCGTTATCGCGAAAGGTGTCGTGTAAAGCCAAGCCTTTAGTAAAGTAATCTTCAGGCCCTGAACCCCATGCGCAAGGGAAATCAAAAATCGTAAAATAAATGTGGCTGCGTATATGTGCATCGAGTGCGGCTTGCGCAGTTTGCTCGGGGAAGAAATACATATCCGCAAAACAGGTTGTGCCGCTTTTAATCATTTCGGCAATTGCCAGCTCGGTGCCATCGCGCACAAATTGCTCATCCACCCATTGTTTTTCGGCGGGCCAAATATGATTGTTGAGCCAATCATTTAAAGGTTGATCGTCTGCGTAGCCGCGTAAAAGCGTCATGGCAGCATGGCCGTGTGCGTTGATAAGGCCGGGCGTTAGAACATGTTCGTGCAAATAATCAACGCGCGTGGCGCTGTAGCGTTTGGCCGCTTCTTCTTGTGGCAGTACCGCCAGAATTTCGCCTTGGTGAATAGCAATCGCGCAATCTTTGAGTATGCGATTTTCTGGCACGACTGGAATTATCCAGCGAGCGTTGATGAGTAAATCTATAGGTGTCATCGGATGCGAGGCTAAAGTGTGTAAGAGGCGCGCAGTATAGCGCAGATGCTTGTTCCAAAAACACAAAAGCTCCGTTCAGTTACCTGAGCGGAGCTTTTGTTGGTGTAGATGTTTGATTAGAAGTGAGCAGTAAGCGCCATGTAGGGGCCTTTTAAAGTCATATCTGCTTCCAAATCATTATCGGACACTTTCAGTGTCATTTTGCGATAGCCCACATCCACGCCCACATCGACAAATGCATCAAACAAGTAAGAAAATTTCGCGGTGTAGTCGTTGAGTGCGTTGTCTTGATAGCTGGCGTAATTGGCTTCAACGCCTGCCGAGAGGCCAGTGAAAGGCAAATCGAATTGAATTTTTCCGTAGACCATTGGCAAGGTCTGATCAATAGCGATGTTTTCATTTGCAGTAGTGCTGTTGCTTCGTGCATAGCCATCGAATTTGCGCGCAGTAACGCCGAGATCCAGATTAATCCAGTTATCCAATATCTCGTAATAGAGGGTTGCGTCTTTATGGCTTAAATCAAAATCAGTACTGACTTTTTCATTGGCTGCATAGGTGGTATCGCCAAGAGTGAAGCTTTTGGTAATGGTGCCAGTCTGCGCGCTGCTGATATTGGTGTGGCTTAATTTGATATTGGGTAGTAACGGAATAGGGTGTTCAATCGCCACATAAAAATAGTTGTTATGGTGCTCTTGCACGCCTAATTCTTTAAGAGTAAGTGCGGGCTTACCTGCTTGGCCATCGTAATCTGATTGCCAAGAGCCCGCGCCAGCGTAAATACCAAATACTGTATCGGCTTGAACAAGCGGCGCTAAAAGGCTAGATGCGAGTAAAAGGGGAAGTTTTTTCATGGGAGAGATCCTGATGTTAAATAAGTGGCAATCATTGAGATGGCTGCTAGTTTAGCGGTTGGATGCAGTTTTAGTGATTGTTTTGTAAGGAATTTGTGAATTAGACGGCGGCAAGAGTTGGCAATGGCGCTTTAAGTTGCTCAAGAAATACACGCGCAGCGTTATTAAGGCTGCGTTGATTATGATAGATACAGCCGAGCGAGCGGGTGAGCGGCGGGTGGCTCACGTCTAACACTTTGAGTTGGTCGTCGATAATACTGCTTGGTAGCACGCCCCAACCAAGGCCGATACTCAGCATCATTTTGATGGTATCCAAATGGTTGGTCACCATAGTGATATCAAGCGGTTGGTTCTCGCGGTCAAACAAATCCTTAATCATGCGCGTGGTATAGGTGTTGATATCCGGCATTATCGCCTGATGGGGGCTTAAATCGGCCAGGCGAAGATTCGCCAGCGTTGCAAGTGCATGGGTGGGCGCCGCGACGAACTGGAGCTGGTCTTGCCAGAGTTCTGTGCTGTTGATGCGCGCGTCTTGCTCGAGCGCAAGCGTAATAATGGCGATATCGAATCGGCCGAGGAGTACTTCGTGATACGCATGTTCAGAATCCAAAAAGTGTAAGTCTAGTTTTACGTCTGGGTAACGTCGTGAAAATTCCCGCAAATAAGGCGGCAGGTAATGCAAGCCTAGATGATGACTCGTTGCTACGCTAAGTTTTCCTGTAACGTCACCCCGCAGATCTGCAATCTCGCGTTTAGCGGCGGTCACCTCATTCAATATATTTGTCGCTTTATTCAGCAATAAGTTCCCAGCTTGGGTAAGAACAACTTGCCGACCAACCCGATCAAAGAGTTTTGCCTTGATCTGCTCTTCTAATAGGGCGATACGTTTGCTAATCGCCGGTTGCGTTAGATGTAAGCGTTCGCCAGCCCCTGAAAATGAGCCGCTTTCCGCGATCGCAACAAAAGCTTGTAAGTGTTGGGTATCCATTCATATTATTTATAGTGTATTCCTATTTGGAATGCAATGTATAAAAAAGATAAATTTGTTTTATGGATTGGCGAGTCATACACTGGCACCACTTTAAAAGCCATTAACTCTGTAGGGGTCGCTTTATGACTATCAAAAAAACCTTGTACGACAAATTATGGGATGCCCATTTGGTGCAGCAACGTGACGATGGCTCAGCGTTGATTTACATCGATCGCCACATTATTCACGAAGTGACTTCGCCGCAAGCCTTTGATGGCCTGCGTTTGGCCGGTCGTAAGCCTTGGCGTGTAGATTCGATCTTGGCGACACCAGACCACAATGTGCCGACCACACAAAAAGAGCGCGCTCACGGTATCAGCGGCATTGAAGACCCGGTGTCTTTGATTCAAGTGCAAACCTTGGATGACAACTGCGATGAATTCGGTATCGTCGAGTACAAAATCAACGATTCCCGCCAAGGTATCGTTCATGTGATCGGCCCAGAAACTGGCGCATGCTTGCCCGGAATGACAGTCGTTTGCGGTGATTCACATACGGCTACCAACGGTGCATTAGGCGCATTGGCCCACGGTATTGGCACTAGCGAAGTTGAGCACGTTATGGCGACCCAGTGCTTGGTTGCTAAGAAAATGAACAACATGCTGATCAAGGTTGAGGGCAAGCTTGGTTTGGGCGTAACGCCGAAAGACGTGGTTTTGGCAATTATCGCCAAAATCGGCACGGCTGGCGGGAACGGTTATGCGATGGAATTCGGTGGCCAAGTGTTTCGCGATATGAGCATGGAAGGGCGCATGACCGTATGCAATATGGCGATTGAAGCGGGCGCGCGCGCTGGTATGGTTGCGGTAGACCAAACCACTATCGATTATGTAAAAGGTAGAACCTACGCACCCAAAGGCGATATGTGGGAACGTGCCGTTGCCGACTGGCGCAACTACGTGAGTGATGACGGCGCGCATTTTGATGCAGTAGTTGAAATCAACGGTGCTGATATCAAGCCGCAAGTGAGCTGGGGCACTTCGCCAGAAATGGTGGTTTCCATTGAAGATAAAGTGCCGGACCCAGCGCAAGAATCTGATCCGGTGAAGCGTGAAGGTATGATTCGCGCCTTGCAGTATATGGGCTTGCAGGCCAATCAGCCGATTGAATCGATTTATGTTGATCGCGTATTCATCGGCTCCTGCACCAATTCGCGTATTGAGGATATTCGCGCAGCGGCAGAAGTGGTTAAGGGTCGTACTAAAGCGGCATCGGTTAAAGAAGCGATTGTGGTTCCAGGTTCTGGCGCGGTTAAAGCGCAGGCAGAAGCTGAAGGTTTGCACCATATTTTTATCGCGGCTGGTTTGGAGTGGCGCGAGCCAGGTTGCTCAATGTGTTTGGCGATGAACGCGGATAAACTGGGCAATGGCGAGCACTGCGCGTCAACATCCAACCGCAACTTTGAGGGGCGCCAAGGCTACGGTGGCCGCACGCATTTGGTGAGTCCTGCGATGGCTGCTGCTGCAGCAATCGCTGGTCACTTTGTTGATGTTCGTACATTCAATTAAGAATTAGGAGAGCAAACCATGAAAAGTTTTACTGTGTTACAAGGTTTGGCCGCACCTATGGATCGTGCCAACGTCGATACCGACATGATTATTCCCAAGCAATTTTTGAAGTCGATTAAACGTACCGGCTTCGGCAAAAATTTGTTTGATGAATTGCGTTATTTGGATGAAGGCAAGCCAGATCAAAGTTGTGAAGGTCGCCCAATCAACGCCGAATTTCCGCTTAACTTCCTGCGCTATCAAGGTGCGACTATTTTGTTGTCCCGTGAAAATTTCGGCTGCGGTTCAAGTCGTGAACACGCGCCTTGGGCATTGGATGATTACGGGTTTCGCAGTGTAATCGCCCCGAGCTTCGCGGATATTTTCTACAACAACTGTTTTAAGAACGGACTGTTGCCCGTCGTCTTAAGCGAGGCCGAG
>SYDJ01000248.1 GCA_005801205.1 Gammaproteobacteria bacterium | reverse complement strand
CTCGGCGAGTTTAATAATGGGAAAAATTGCGGCCGCTGGGTTCGCGTCACCATTAAAGAAGCCTGTAACGGCCTAAACGATGGCGCTCAAAATCTTGCGTTTTGTCGCGAAGGGAGCGGCTGGTTTAACGATGGAAATCAGGGCGCAGAACTGGACATGATCGTCGCCGATTCTTGTGGTGACGACAATGCGTGGTGCCGTGACAGCCGCTATCACCTTGATTTGGCGACCGCTGCCGTGAAGAATCAATTTGCCATTAATGGCCAAGTTGTCAACTTGCTTCCTGACCATTTTAACAACCGCAAAATCTCTTGGCGCTATATAGATGCCCCTAACTACCAGGGCGATATCAACATCTACTTCATGCAAGGTGCCGAAAAGTATTGGCCAGCCATTTCTATAAACCACCTAGAACGCGGCATTCACGGTGTTGAGCAATTGATAAATGGTGTGTGGACACCTGTAGCCATGAACAGCGACATGGGTCAAGCCTACCTTTTGCAAGGAGGAGTAAGCCAATTTCAAATTCGTGTTTACGATGCAAACGATCAGCTAATCAATGGCGGGCGCGTATACACATTCAGCTTTCCAACCGCCTGCGGTGGGAAATGCACTGCCCCTACAACCCTAGCAAGCTATACCATCCAATAACCGAATCTTTAGCATTGTTGTGCTTTGAGCGCCTAAGGGCGCTCTTTTTTTTGCAGGTTAGCCACCCTTAACTAGACTCTGTATGTTGGTGGTTTTGCACAGTATTTAACGCGCGCACTTTAATTTTTGGATGACGCCCTAATGAAGACCGGTTTTCTCAACATTCACGACATGGTTTTGATCATTACCATCATAGAATGTCTTTTTTTAATGGCACTCCTGCTGGTTCTGCCCGCTCAAAGAAAGCAGCCACGGCAACTTCTCGCTCTTTTCTCCTTTTTGATTGCTTTAAGCCTTTGCGCCACCATCTTTATTTGGAATGTGGATTTACAAAAGCTTGAACTCGATAAAACGGTTATTTTTCCTGTACTACTTACCTTGTCTCTTTTACTACAAGGGCCTGCACTCTATTTTTATTTTCGCTCCTTATCGGAGGATATAGACCTAAGGCATTGGCGCACCCTGATTCATCTAGTGCCGGCCTTAATCGCTATTGCGACCATTTTGATCTTTGGTATTACGGCGGAAGATTGGCTGCCGTGGTCGCAGCTTGCATCTGACAAATCGGCAGCGCGCAAATTTGTGTGGGCACTCGGACGCTGCCTCCCCTTCATGTACTTAATAAGCAGTATTTGGTTAGAGTACCAACTTCGCCAACAGCTCAAACAAAGCTATTCAGAAATAAATTCATTAGAGCTGCGCCTTGCTGATTGGGTGCTACTCGGGTTTCTTATTTCGTGGAGCTGGTCTTTTGTACATTACTTTTTAGGCGGATACTTTAATGCTCAGTTCAATGATCTTATGGGCATTATTAATGTCTATTTAATTGTATTGCAGGTCAACGGACTCTTTGCCTTCGGCTTTCAAAACACAAGGGAGCTATTAACAATAGGCAACGAACTTTATAAAAAAAATACACCAAAAGCAGATTCGCATTTAGATAATGAAAAAATAGATATCATTGAAACCGCTATACACCAACAAAAACTCTATTTGGAAAGCAACATTAATTTAGAACGATTTGCTAACGAGATTTCGATGAGGCCTCGCGACCTATCGCGCATTATTAATACGCATTACAACGTGACTTTTTTTGATTTTATTAACGGTTTTAGAATTGAAGAGGCGAAGCGATTACTCGCTTCTGCTGAACATGCTCAAGATTCCATTTTAGAAATCATTTTCAAATCGGGTTTTAATAGTCAAGCTTCTTTTCAGCGACATTTTAATCGCATCGTTGGCACCACGCCGACGGAATACCGCAAAAAAGTGCACGCAAAAAAATAGTTAAATCCCCTCTCATCATTAATACCTTCCACGTAATAAAAAAGCCGACTTTGCAGTCGGCTTAAGCACTTTAACTAAATATTTTTACAAGCCACATAGTCTGTGTATTTTTTTGTGCTCGCTCCCTGAGCTAATGCCACCTTTTACTGAATGGCTGGGTTTGCGTTTTGCAGCAACACGTTGAACCCATCTGTAAACCATTGGCCTGCATGTGGTGCATTAGGTAGCGCCCCTGTTGGTACATTGGCACTTGGCTCTATGAACACTGGATTACAGAACTGATCAAAGCCTTTTGCTGGATCATTTGGATCTTTAATATCGCTGGCCACACCGTCTGATTCACCTGGTGGTTTTACCCACACATAGGCATCGATACCCGGCTCTGGCGCAACGGTTGGGCGCTCACCAATACCGCCAGACTGGTTACACCACATACCACGGTGCGAACGCAGGTCTACACGTGATTGATTAACAAAGGTATCTACATCAGCAGTGTTGGTTGATAGTGCTTTTGGACGCTTAGCACCACCCCAACCATTACGCGATGTATCAATCAACATACCAATCGAACTCGGGAAACCCAAGGTAATCATTTCTTGACGGAAAGCGGTTACGTAGGAAATTTCACTGAAATGCTTATTCCAAGAGTAGAACTTAGCTTCGCGCACTTGTTTGCTACCGTTACTGCCAGGCAATGGGCTTGAGGACAAGGAATCGAGGAACGGCTCTCTCAAAGGCGTGTAACCCGAGGTATTTGATACGAAGCCCGCAACACTATTCACACCGTGCACCGTGCCTTTGATGGTATCGGAAATCAATTTTGTCGCTTTACCAAAGCCTTCATCCCAACCCAACCAGCCTGAGTGCGCAATATCAAGGTAGCTGTATACGTTGGTAATTGGCTGGAAGGTATTTAGCGTAAATTTAATACCGTCAACATAACCACCTGGGCCGTTTGCCTCTGCACAATCTGGATCTGCTAAGTTAGACACCAAGTTGGGCAAGGAGTCTGGCTCGATGATTGCCACTATACGAATGCTTGCGTATTTAGGGTCGGCAAGGATCGCCGCAATAGGCGTGATGTATTCGTTTTTATAACGATTGAAGCCATTTTCTTTCATCTTTAATTCGCCATTAGACGCTAATGCAAAGCAATCGCGATTTGGCAAATCATAGATAACCACTTGGAACAGGTTTGCACCTTGGTTCAAGGCTGCATCTAAGTGCGCACGCAAGCCCAACACTTTAGGGTCAGCAGGTGAAATGGCCGCAATACGATCCATCCATACCGCAGTGTTGTTAGTCGCAATTTTTGCACCTGCTGCGCCACCAAAAGCAATGGCATTTTGCGCCCAATCTTGGTTGACGTACCACTTGGCACCTACGAAGGGGTTATCCATACGCACACCAGGTGGTGTACTGCTAGCAGAGCTATTCGCACTTGAGCCGACGCTTGATTTCACGCTTGATCCGACACTTGACCCAACGCTTGATCCGACACTTGACCCAACGCTTGATTTCACACTTGATCCAACGCTTGATCCGATACTTGATTTCACGCTTGATCCAACACTTGATTTCACACTGGATCCGACGCTTGAGGATGAACCATTGCTAACTTTACAAGCCCCTGAAAAGACAGGCGAAGTCGCAATTGCAGAACCTTTGTCGGCATTAAATCCAAACTCTACGGTTTGACCAGGTTGCACCACACCATTCCATGAAAGATTGGTTGCAGTGTAAGGATTTGTACCTGTCACAGTGGCATTCCAGCTGTCTTTGACTTTGGTGCCATCGCTGTACTGCCATCCAATCGTCCAGCCATTTACGGCCGAGCTGCCCTTGTTAGTAAAACGAATGGCCGCTGTGTAACCTGTTCCCCAATCGCTAGTGATCACCTGCGTGCAACTACCACCAGATGGAGCACTACTGCTGCTGGTCGCAACAGAGCTAGTAGAGGAAGGTGCCGATGAAGTAGGAATGGAGCTTGATGAATTTTGCGTAGGAACATATTCAATTTTGAACCAGTTGATGTTGAAACCACCTACCTTCGCCGCCAGCCCAAGAGTCTGTTGACCTGCAGGCAGGGTCACAATGTGATCCACCGTCACCCACGTTTGCCAGCCGCCCGTACCGGTAACGTTGACGCTACCCCAAACTGGCGTTCCACCCGCTTGTTCAAGTTGCAACAATCCGCCGCCGTTCAAACTGGCTACACGGTATGACACTTTGTACTTACCCGTTAAAGGAATATAGACGGGATAGGCCATCCAATCACCTGCATCTAACCATCCTACATTTAAACCGCCACCCGCATCGGTAGTTGACTCGGTTTGAACGCCACTCATGTTATTAAAGTTTTCAGCTTGGACAGTCAGTGAAAATGAACCACCGCTGGAGCTAGGTATTGAGCTAGGCGATGAGCTGACGCTAGAGTTTGATGAACTCGCGCCACCTATTTGCGGCCAACTGCTGATAATTTGTTTTGCCAAAGCACCTGAGGTAGACAGCTGATCATTGCTCCAACCACCATTGACGTTTGCTCCAGGCTTTAATGCAGCAGAAGTCTCATTTAATGCAGTCAACGACCAGTTAGCATGGCTGATTTTGTTCGCTTTCATAAAATCGGCCCACTTCATGGTCTCTTCTGGGAATACGCCACCATTACCATCGGCAGCAGATGAGCCCCATTCAGTTACAAAAAGAGGAATGCCGTTATTCAACGCTGTTTGTGCTTTTGCGCGCAATTCGTCGCGATGAGTACCGGCGTAAAAGTGCAAGGTATAGGCGATATTGCCGAATCCTGTCAGTGGCGAGGTCGATGCTTCGTCCACATTTTGCGACCACATGCTAGTACCCAACACAATCAGGTTATCTGGGTCTATGGCACGAATCGCTGATACAACAGCCGTATGGTAATCCTTCAACCCAGAGTTCCACGGCAGGCTGATAGGTTCATTGAAGGGTTCATAAATCACATTGGGAAGGTTACCGTAAAGGCGCGCCATCTCTTGAAAGAAGGCAATAGCCTCTGCACGATGCTGATCATTGTGGTGGCCATGCAAATCGATAATCACGTACATATCGTTAGCAACGGCAGCATCTACAATGGTTTTAATACGTTGAAGGTGTTGCTGCGGGCTTTCCATGTAACCATCAGGGAGACGTTTTTCTTTTATGAAAGGTGCTGAACCATTAGCGGCCCAATCATGATCGTCAAACGGCACAGCAATGCGGACTAAATTGGCCTTCCAATCGTTCTTTAAGGTAGCCACTGCGCCAGCGGTGTAATACTGATTACCGCCGTAAGAGCTGTTACCCCAGTACAGACTCATCCCAGCAAAGCTCGCTTGTTGACCGCCCGCGAGAATTTTATTGCCACTGGTAGAAAGTGCTTGCACGGCTTCCGCACTTTCTACACAACCGAGTAACGCAAGCCCACCCAAGGCACCTACGTACTTTTTAAGCGCTTTTATACGCTTGGAGTTAAAGAGAATATTATTCATTATTGATCTGCTCATAATTAGTAAATATGAAAAGTCGCGACAAAACCTCCTTCACGGCAGGGCTAATCGCTCAATGTTGCTTCAACGCCTGCGCCCCCAACACGGGATTGCATCAACGCCAAAAGCTTGAGCTAGATTAAGTGATTGGCTGTAAAGCTCTATTCAAGCTAAGTATTTGCTTAACGTGAGGAACTTTTGAGGTATTTGTGCGGACAAGTGTGAAGCAGGGTGACACTTTGCAGGCATTGATAGGCGCAAGGTTTTAGTATTTGAATGACACTTGGCTGACTGAAAAAACATCTCATCGCCCATAAAAAAACCCCAACAAGCAAGGCCTGCTGGGGCTTTCATTAAGGCTAAATTAACTTACAAACATGCACCACTAAACTTACAAACATGCACCGCTAAACGTTGGCGTATTCACAGTGGCAGAGCCTTTATTGGCATTAAACCCAACCTCAGCTGATTGACCAGGTTGAATCACAGCATTGTAAGACACATTGGTGGCAGAGTATGGATTATTGCTACCGGTTAAAGTTGCATTCCATACATTGGTTACTTGAGTGCTGTCGCTATATTTCCAACCAATTGTCCAGCCGTTAATAGCCGTTGTACCGGTGTTCGTAAAGCGAATTGCACCTGAGTAACCTGAACCCCAATCGCTGCTTACTGTTTGCACGCACTTGCCTTTTGGTGCGCTAGATGAAGACGAACTAGATGAGCTTGACGATACAGATGAACTAGACGAGTCAATTGAAACTGGCTCAATTTTAAACCAATTGAGATTAAACCCACCCGTTTTTGCGGCAAGCCCTAAGGTTTGTTGCCCTGCAGGCAAGGTCACTATGTGATCTACCGTTACCCATGTTTGCCAACCGCCAGTGCCAGTAATATTCACCGAACCATAGGAAGGCATACCACCCGCTTGCTCCAACTGTAGTAATCCACCACCATTCAAGCTGGCTACGCGATAAGAGACTTTATATTTACCTGCTGCTGGAATATTTACAGGATAGGTCATCCAATCACCTGCATCTATCCAACCAACGTTTAAACCACCGCCATCGCTTGTTACCTCTGTTTTCACGCCACTCATTTGAGCGTAGTCTTCAGCCTGAATAACGCCACCGCTAGGAACGCTGCTTGAACTAGAACTAGAAGAGCCGCCTCCGCCTTCCCAAGAGAACTTTTTGCGGTCTGCCAGAACTTGTTTAATAAAGTGACCTGACTCTTTTAATGAACCATCACCATTAAAGAATGACGACGTTTCCCACTTATCATGGAAAGCCCAGCTTGCATGACTGATCCCATTAGCACGAAGAAGCTTAATCCACTCCCAAGCCTCACCCTTATTTAACGCGCCATCGCCGCTGGGTTCAGTTGCAGCCCATTCAGTAGCGAACAAAGGTAGGCCATTATTGATTGCTGTTTGTGCTTTATTCCGAAGCCATTGGCCATGACCATTTGCGTAAAAATGGATGGTGTAAGCCATGTTGGACACATTGGCTTTGTTTCGTGAGGCGGCATCAACATCTTGCGACCAATTGGGAGTACCCATAATAATCAAGTTATCAGGATCGATAGCACGAATTTTTGCACCCACATGCTCGGCATAGGGTTTGAGTTTTGAATCCCAACTAACGTTCAAGGGTTCGTTGAAAATTTCGTATATTACGTTGTTATGCTTGCCCCATTTCTTTGCCACTTGCTCAAAGAATGCATCAGCCGACTCCCAATTTTCACTCGCAATGTGACTGTGATAGTCGATAATCACATACATATCATTGTCGATAGCAGCCTGAACAACAGCATCAAGTCGCGCCATATTGCCAACCCAGTCCTGCTGAACACCGCCGCCAGCGCCATGCCCTATCGCAGCACGAACGATATTGGCTTTGAATTCGTTTTTTATACGTCTTACATTATCAGCGGTATAGTACTTTTCTGACCCCCAACCGGTATTACTCCAAAACAGGGAGATACCCTCAAGGGCTCCTTGCTCACCACCAACAAGCACCTTATTACCTTGAACGGTTAAGGCTGGTACCGCTGCACTCGCACTCGCAACTGTACCCAGCAATGCAAAACCACATAAGGTTTTAATGCAGCCTTTTAAAAAAGATTTACCAACAACACCAGACGCGAACATTGAGAGATTGTTTTTCATTATTGATACCCACAATTAAATGCAAAGTTATGCAGCTAAGGATGTCTATGCGACCCAAGGACAAAGCGTAAGCTGCGCTGAGAACTTCGTTGAACCCAAACAGCATTCCGCACTTTTCGGAATTGGCTGCCCAGAGCACACAAAAGTTGTGATCAGATTCAGATAAATTTCAAAACAGCTCTACTCAAGTTAGATTTGTGCATGAGTTGAGCGCCATGCAGGTGAAGTTGAGGATTCCGTTGTGAAGCAGGGTGACAAACTCGTGAACTTTTGTGACAGACTCCTCAATCGCAAAAAAAGCCGCTGAAATTCTTTTTTCAGCGGCTTCATAAAATGTGAAATTACATTACCCAAAACATCTAATGCGGCTCAAATGATCAAGCCAATTTAGCGGCAAGCACGCCAACTTTTTCAATAACAGGGGGTTCCGCCAATAATTCAGCCGCATTTGCCATTAAAGCCGCCGCAATTGGGCCGGCAAGGTGCGCCTCACGGCTGGCTTCGTCTGGAAAGGCATCAAAAATACCAAATCTTGATGCACTCAGTTTTATCGCAAACCAAACGGTTGTCCCCTCTTCTTGGTTTGCCAGCGCTAGCGCACTCTTCAAAAATTCTTCAACTGCGTTTTCTTTGCCTGCTTTAGCGGTTACTTGCGCGAGAATTGCAAAATTGACCATGATCTGTGTTCCTTTAGTAGTAAGTAGTTTTAAATTTATGTGGACAGTTTTGATGTCACAGGAGCTATTCTAAAGATCTACCCAATTCTGCTATAGTGGCGGAAACGTCAATTATGGTACCATTACCGCCATGCTAATTTATATTCTTGCCCTTGATGGCGTATTCGATATTGGCTTGTCATCGCTGACCGATGTCATCACCACAGCCAACGAACTGGCCGCCGTTGAAAACAGCGTATCGCCGCTAGACATGCGCATTGTCAGCCTGCGCAAAAAAGTGTGCACCTCGCAAGGGTTAACCATACCCAGCCTATTAGCCCACCAACTGCCCACGCCAGACATTGTGTTAATACCCGCACTCGGCAGCAAAATGCCCGCGCCCTTGGCAGAAGCACTAGAGCGCAAAGAGGTCAAAGACGCAGGCGTTCTCCTGCAAAAATGGGCTGCCGCAGGCGCATCTATTGGAGCCGCCTGCACCGGCACCTTTGTTCTGGCAGAGACAGGTTTATTGAACGGCCACCAAGCAACAACTTCTTGGTGGTTATCGGCACTGTTCCGACAACGATACCCAAGGGTAGCGCTCGATGACTCACGAATGTTGGTCAACGACGCCTGCTTTACCACAGCAGGGGCAGCGCTCGCCCATTTAGACCTCGCACTGGGCGTCGTAAGAAGCCGCAGCCCCTCCTTGGCTGCACTTTGCGCACGCTATTTATTGATTGAACCACGCGCATCGCAGGCAGTTTTTGTTATACCTGACCACGTTGCCCACACAGATCCCATCGTAGAACGCTTTGAACGCTGGGCGCGCGGCCGCTTGGCTCAGGGCTTCTCAATGAGCGAAGCCACCCATGCCATAGGCACTAGCGAGCGAACACTCGGCCGAAGAATTCAAACTGTGCTCGGCAAATCCCCACTTGTGTATTTTCAAGATTTACGTGTTGAACGTGCCGTACATTTATTACAAACGAGCACCGAAAGCATTGATCAAATTGCCACGCTGGTTGGCTATTCCGACGGAACGACCTTGCGCAGCTTATTGCGCAAAAAATTAGGCAAAGGCGTGCGTGAATTACGCGCAAAAAACTAACAAGCAGCACAAAAAAAACCCGCACAAGTTGCCCTGTGCGGGTTTTCGTAAGCTTTACAGCTGAAGCGAATTACGCTTTAGTTGCAGCTACTTGTGCTGCAACTTCAGCAGCGAAATCAACTACAGCAACTTCGATACCTTCACCCACTTCCAAACGCACAAAGCTCTTAACCGTCGCGCCAGCCGTTTTAGCAAATTGGGCAACAGTCAGCTCTGGGTTTTTAACGAAAGGCTGGTCAACCAAGCTGCTTTCTTTCAAGAACTTGTTGATACGGCCAACAATCATTTTCTCAACGATTTCAGATGGCTTGCCGGCCATGTCTGGTTGAGCGCGAATGATTTCTTTTTCCTTCTCAACCACTTCTGGAGACATTTGATCAGAGCTAACAACCACTGGATTAACAGCCGCTACGTGCATAGCAATGTCTTTACCAATTTCGTCGTTACCACCTTCCAATTGAACCAATACCGCAATACGGCTGTTCAAGTGCAAGTAGCCGCTCACTACGCCGCCTTCAACCAAGCTGATGCGACGAACGCCAATATTTTCACCGATTTTTTGAACCAGCGCTTCACGCGCTGCTTCCAAATCACCTGCCATCAAGGCGGCAACATCAGTTTGTTTGGTTGCGAATGCCGCTTCCAACACACTGTTTGCGAAGGCAACAAAGTTTGGCTCACGTGCAGCAAAGTCAGTTTCAGAGTTAACTTCTACCGCTACAGCGTAGCTATTGTCTGCAGCAACTTTAACAGCAACAACGCCGTCAGCAGCAGTGCGGTCAGCTTTCTTAGCGGCTTTCAAGCCAGACACTTTACGCAGGTTTTCAATGGCTAATTCGATGTCGCCATCAGCTTCATTCAATGCCTTTTTACATTCCATCATGCCCAAGGCGGTACGGTCGCGCAATTCTTTCACTAATGCAGGAGTAACAGCTGCCATGATTATTTCCTCTTTAAAGTTAAACTTTTAATAAAAGCGTAAGGCTTTGATACAAAAAGGGGGCCAAGCCCCCTTCTCACGTTTAGCTAGCTAACCCTTAAGGGCCTAGGCTAGAAGCGACTGAAATTATTCAGCACTACCTTCAGCAGCAACGTACTCATCTTTGTTGGGTACAGCAGATACAGACTTAGAACCTTCCAAGCAAGCATCAGCTACAGCAGCAGCGTACAACTTGATTGCGCGGATGGCGTCGTCATTACCTGGGATAACATAGTCAACACCATCTGGGTTGCTGTTGGTATCAACAACACCAATAACAGGGATGCCTAACTTGTTAGCTTCTTGAATTGCAATACGCTCATGATCAACGTCGATGATGAACAACGCATCTGGCAAACCATTGATGTTTTTGATACCACCACTTGAACGCTCAAGCTTTTCCATGTCGCGTGAGCGCATTAAAGCTTCTTTCTTGGTCAATTTTGTGAAAGTTCCGTCTTGGCTTTGAGCGGTTAGCTCAGACAAACGACGGATTGAAGCGCGGATGGTTTTGTAGTTGGTCAACATACCACCTAACCAACGGTGACTCACAAAGGGTTGGCCAGCGCGTTCAGCTTGCTCTTTGATGGTCTTTTGCGCAGCGCGCTTGGTACCAACAAACAGAATTTTTTTCTTTTGAGACGCCATTTGTTGAATTAAAGCCAAAGCTTCATTGAACGCAGGAACAGTGTGCTCAAGGTTAATAATATGAATCTTGTTACGCGCACCGAAGATGTACTTATTCATCTTTGGATTCCAGTAACGGGTTTGGTGACCGAAGTGGACACCGGCGGAGAGCATATCGCGCATGCTAACTTGCATATTGAATTTCCTGTAGATAAGTATTGGGTTAGGCCTCCACATACCCCGCTAATCAACCTGCCAGCTTGCGCTTTTAGGCACCCAGATGTTGCGTGACGATACGTGTGTGACGTTAAAGTTAATCTCTACAATTGACAGCAACCTGCTGAAAAGCCAGCTGATGCCAAAAATGAGGCGCGCTTTATACCACAATATCTCAACCAATAAAACCCAAGCTTCAAAACATTTATGGGTTGCCAAGGCCATTCCACTCAACCACTGATTCAAACAGTAACAAAACTCAACTATATTGATTGAACCAGAACGATCAACTGTGTATATTCTACCCAAACAAGGCTCTTACAAAACTTTAGGACTGTATATGACAAACCAAGCAATCCCAAACTCTTCCGCCTTCTTCAAGGGTCAAACCGACGCGCAAAAAGGCCTGACAGCTCCGCGCAAACCAGCCGCCAATGCAGCATTTGATGAGCACTTGTACTATCGCGGATTTATGCAGCAAATGAGAAAAGATCAGAAAAGTGTAGATTTTGCTAACTTGAGCATGGCTTGGTAGAAAGCCAAACACTCACGCCAAGCTCTTAATCTTAGGGCAAACGACACTTATCATTTTTCAGTATTGGCGCGAAACAGCCATTAGCACCTATTTCCAACTTAAGCTCTTTTCGCTTTTCAGCCTTAAGAGATAGCCGCTATCACCTCATTCCCTTTCTCCTAGTACATCGCCGAAAAAATCAAGTGGATTAGGCTCAACTTCAACTTGTACACTAGTCGCTCCTATAAAATCACCCCGAAAAAATCACCCCGAAACGGATGAAAACTGCAAATCTTAGCGAGCCTCTTACTTATGAAAGAAACTTGGCGCTGGTTTGGCCCCAAAGACCCCGTCACACTGCAACATATAGCCCAAGCAGGCGCGACCGGCATAGTGACGTCTTTACACCACATGAAAACGGGTGACATTTGGCCTATGGCCGATATCCTAGAGCGCAAAGCTTTTATTGAAGCCCACAACCTAGAGTGGGCAGTGATTGAAAGCATTCCACTGCACAACGATATCAAAACCCGCACCGGCAACTATCTGCAGCTGATCGAAAACTATAAACAATCCATTCGCAATGTAGCGGCGGCTGGCGTTTACGATGTCTGTTACAACTTTATGCCCGTGGTAGATTGGACGCGCACCAACCTCAGCTATACCTTGCCGAACAAAGCTCAGGCGCTGCGCTTTGAAATGAGCGATTTTGCCGCTTACGATGTGTATATGCTGCAGCGCCCGGGCGCAGAGCAATCCTACAAGCCCGATGTACTCGCCAAAGCCAAGGCGCGCTTGGATGCGATGAGCGATGAAGAAAAAGCGCTATTAGAAAAGAACATCATCGCCGGCTTGCCCGGTGGCGAAGGCTCTTATGACCGCGACGGCATTCGCACCGCCATCGACCAATTTATCAAAATGGGCGACGAAGGCATGCGCGCCAACCTGTTTGCCTTCTTGCGTGAAATCATCCCCGTCGCGGAAGAAGTGGGCGTGCGCATGGCAATTCACCCCGATGACCCGCCATTCTCCCTGTTCGGCTTGCCGCGCGTAGTTTCAACCGCTGACGATGCCCGCGCCCTGCTCAATGCCGTACCCAGCCCAGCCAATGGCTTAACCCTGTGCGCAGGCTCCTACGGCGCGCGCTGTGACAACGATTTGGTGGCTATGGCACGTGAATTTGGAGAGCGAATTTATTTTGTTCATCTCCGCAATATCAAGCGTGAAGACGACGGCTCCTTCTACGAATCTGACCATTTAGATGGCGACAACGATATGGTCGGCCTTATTGATGCGCTATTAGATGAAGAGGCGCGCCGCGATAAAGCGGGCAGCAAGCTACCGAAAATGGCTATGCGCCCAGATCACGGCCATTTAATGGGCGACGAAATTGGCAAAACCGGCATCAACCCCGGTTATTCGTTTGCAGGAAGAATGAAAGGATTGGCGGAGCTGCGTGGGGTAATTCATGCCTTGACGCAGGTCCGCAATCGTAAGTTAACCGCTTAAGCTCGAACCTGCGCGATAAGCCTGCAACTACACAGACTTATCGCGCAGCTTGCATTTAAAAACATCCGCTATTGAAACGCTCGCTGGTATCCCAATTGCAAACACCGCTCACGCATATCGCTAGATTATTATTGAACGACTTAGTGCCGTGATCAAAAATTTTGAACCAACCGCCATCATCCCAAACGGCCGTTGCCGTACCTTTAGACGACGAGATGGGGCCAAATTTTTGATACCATAAACGTAGATTGTTGCAGGTCATTGCAGGTCTTAACTTACCCCAACTTACACCCCACTCGCCAATATAAACCGGCATACCACCACCCACTGTATTTGCCCAGCTGAGCATTGTGTTCATGGGGCCAGCCACGGTGTCATCGGTAAAATTCAGGTTTTTAGGCCACGTATCCTCAGAATGGAATGCCGCCCATGGATCATAGTGGTGGAAAGTAGCTAACAAAAATTTGTCTTGCCCGCCCCCCATAAGATCCAAATTGGGCCAGGTAGCCGCCATTTCGTTTGCGGCAAACCATTGATTACCACCAAAGACAATTAAACGCTCCGGATCTACCGCGCGAATTTTTGCGCGCGCTTTAGACACCATGTTACGTAAGTTGTCCGCAGGCATCGCACTAAGGTTAGTCAAATGCGGCTCGTTGAGAACCTCAAAGAGCAATTTGTGCGAACGTGAGCGAAAGATATCTGCAATGTCTGCCCACAAACGTTCTAGAACCCACCATTGGTTTCCATCTTTTATGCCGCCTTCGTGATGCGCATTTATGACTACATACATACCCGGTAACGAGAGCGCGTAATCAACGACTTGCTGGATGACGGCTAGGCGCGGATGTAGGCGGTTCACATTACCCACATTGGGATCAGTGACCAGTTTGCTTCCACTAACATCTACCGTCCACGAGATTGGGATGCGCACATTACGAAAACCCGCCGCATAGTAGGCATCTATTTTAGCCTTCGCTGTTTCAAAGGTTGCGGGGTGCTGCGTACTTTCAAATAGCTGCCCAAGGTTAAACCCCTTACCCATTTCCACAATGGCCGTTTTTGCGGTGATGGTTGGGACTAAAGTGCAACCTTTATCATCCACTGTAGCGCCCATCGGCGTGTTCGGGCATTGATCCTGAGCGTCTTTGACGCCATCTTTGTCGGTATCTACGCAACTAGGATCAGTGGCGCAATTAGGGCTAATCTGGATCCAATTGAGGTTATATCCACCATTGCTATTGATTCGAACAATCCGATTACCCGTGGAGCCGACAAATACCGACCCAAGATTAACGGTTTCCCACGCCTGCCAACCGCCAGTATTCCTGACAGTTGCGGTTAGAGGGGATATATCTCCCACAGCAACCGTGAACCCACCACCACTGTTTGAAGCAACGCGGGCAGTCACATCGTATGTACCGGCAGCCAGGCTGACATCAAACTCTAACCATTCGCCGGCATCCGTCCAACCTACATTGAATCCGCCGCCTGTATCGGTAGTAGCTTCTATATCCACATCGCCTTGACGATAGGCATTACCGGCATTACCAGCGGTGAGATCTTTAGCACGCACATAGTCTTCAGCTTGTAATACAACCGTCTTGGGAGCAGAAGAAGAACTCGAACTAGACGCACTCGATGAGCTAGTCGAATTCACATCCATTAATCGCATAGACCCAAATACACTGGCATCAATGTAGCCCATGTTGTTTTTGTGGCCGACGGTATCCACCGAGCCGATCATACTTTCGCGTTGAGCGCTGGCGTCGTTGTCGTTATAGGCTGCTGAAAAGCCCATGAGCTTACCTACAAACAAAGGAACCGGCACGTTGGCCGTACCGTCAAGGTAATTTTCCCCATACACACGCATGCTCATTTCCCACAGGTGTTTACCACCAAGAGTGACGCGGCGAAGGGTAACATGGTCATTCAATAACTTCGCGTTAGTGCCATTTGTGGAGTCCACTGTGTCGCCTAAAATACCAATATGGTAGGCCCAAGCAGAGGTGTTGTGCTGATGGTTTCCGCCATTTTTGTTTTCGTCGATGAAAATTTCTACCGAGTCATCGTCCCAATAGCGATCCAATGGGTTGGCAGTTGCATCCAATAAGACGTTGTCGGTGATATCGAATAGCAGGTACAGATTGTTGGCATCCCACATGGCCTTATAGCGGCCAGAAAAATCTTGTGCCGTGGGCACTTGCGCCCCCAACCAAAACACATCGATAGGCGCCCAAGGGGCTTGATCCCAAAGAGCCTCTGCCACACCGTCTATAATGGGTGCCGTTGCTGCTCGCGGTGCATCGTAACGATTGCGATCTGAACTGAGCGAAGAACTACTTTGAGCAGAACTACTTTGAACAGAGCTACTTGATACTGAACTCAAGCTTGAAGCCGAGCTACTCAGCTTTGAGGACACCGCACTAGAAGCTGAACTCACAGACTTACTACTAGAAGACAAACTGCTAGGCGTGCTGGAATTAGACGATACCGAACTAGACGATACACCACACTTAGGCGTTAAACGAAACCAGTTAATATTCCAGCCGCCTTGCGTTGCGGCCACACCAAAACTGACGGAGCCGGCAGGCAATACAACATCTTGCGATACCGTTTTCCACGTTTGCCAGCCACCGGTACCGGTGAAACTTAGACTGCCATACAAGGGCGAGCCACCAGCCTTTTCTAAACGCAGCGCACCGCCAGATCCTGCACTCGCCACCCGATATTCCACTGTGTAGGTTCCCGCACAGGGTAAGGTAACGGCAGAATAACTCAGCCAGTCGCCCGCATCTATCCAACCCGCATTAAGCCCGCCATTAACATCCTGCGTGACCTCTGTTTGTATGCCACTCATGGCCGCAAAGGCCTCCGCCTGTATAACAATAGGCGCATTAGATGCCGCAACTACAGGCAAAGAAAGACCTATAGCCGCCGACAAACTCATCACACTCAAAGACTTTCTTAACCCTAGAAGCAAAGGAGATTTCATATGATTTATATTCATTATTGGTTACTCTTATTAAACGTAGTTTGCTCTACCCGTAAAATGGCTAACACAAAAATCAATCGACTTTTTAACTACTCTTCTGCAAACCGAATGGGTTAAACAGAGGAGCCTGCTCAATTAGCACGGCACTAACCTAAAGAAATAAATGACATTGCACTTCCCACATCAAGCACTCTTCGAAAATGAAGGATCAAACCTCTTGAATTTGGGAAGAGGGGTAACACCTGCTCCACGTCAAACCTCGCAGCGAGCCTATTTAGAACACACCTATTAATTCATGCAGAGCAGTTCATAACGCTTTATTTCCAAATTGCAGGCTAAGTATTACCTGCCGATTTAGTAAAATCAGACGGAAATCGTTTAGAATGCGCAATCTTTATTATTCCAGCCGAGATTACCAAGACTCATGTCCGTCACTATAAAAACCCCTGCAGATATTGAAAAAATGCGCATTGCTGGTCGAATGGCCGCCGAGGTGCTGGAAATGATTGGCGCTCACGTGCAAGCAGGCGTTACCACTGCCGATCTCGATAAGCTCTGCCACGACCATATAGTTAACGTTCAAAAAGCCATCCCCGCTTGCTTGGGCTATCGCGGCTTTCCAAAATCTATTT
>SYDJ01000247.1 GCA_005801205.1 Gammaproteobacteria bacterium | reverse complement strand
CATCAGCTTCTTCGCCAAAAAAGCGCGCGGCATGATGAGTACTTACATTATTCAAAACCGAATTAGCACCCCTGACGCTATCAAACAGTTTGATGTTGCCGGTTACAATTTTAATGCGGCGCTTTCAAGCGAACGCGATTGGGTATTTACGCGCGAAGAAATTTAAAAATTCATATTAATTGACTTTATATTCCACAAATCTCAGCCTATATTACACAAAGCTCAAATAAGCTTCGTGTATTAAAAAATTCATTCTTAGAAGTTTGTTGCAATTATGGCGCTGGAGCCATACAGTTTTACAGCGTTTCTAACGTGATATTAAAATCAAAAAATCTAATAAAAAAGGATAGGCATGACGGTAAACAATCACTTTTTGCTGCTTGCAGTGGAAAGTATGAGTCACGTAGCACCCGTATCCTTCCGCCGTATTTTTAACGGCTACGGAATTTATCACCACGGGGTGCAATTCGCGATTGTCATTAATGACCGTCTTTACTTTCGTGCCGACGACTATTCCCGCGCGCTCTACACCGCCAAACATATGACTCCCTTTTTACCCTCTGCGGTAGGTGTCAGCGAATCCAACTTTTTTCAATTGCCCGAAGAAGTCCTCTTCCACCCTGCTGAATTAATCTTCTGGATGCGCATTGCCGTTGAAGCCGCCCAAGGCGGTTACTCCCTTGAAGACGATGAGCCGAGCATAGAGATGCCAGTGCGCCACCTCAAGCTGCGTTAAGCAAATTCTATAAACTGAGCTAGGCTGAAGGGATATCAATAGGGACTCAGCTATGGCTTTAAAAATTCTGGTGGCCGACGATGCCACCTTCATCCGCGACATGATCAAAAAGCAATTGCGCGACCGCATTCCCGGCGTAGAAATATTTGATGCTATGGACGGTGCCCGCGCCTTCGCGCTATTCAAGCAAAATGATATAGATTTGATTTTGTCGGATTGGGAAATGCCACTAATGACTGGCGAAGAATTGCTGCGTAATGTGCGCGCCCAACCTAATGGCGCAAAAACGCCGTTTATTATGATCAGTAGCCGTGGCGACCGCGATCATATTGTCAAAGCCATACAAGCTGGCGTTTCAGATTACATATCAAAACCCTTTACCCCAGAAGAATTCCATAAAAAAGTTCACAAGCAACTGCGGGTTATCGGCAAGGTGCCTACTGCTGCTATGCCTAGCCTAATGCAAGGCGTTGCCAATGCTTCTATAGGCGTTTTAACGGGTGGCCGCGAGGCGGCTGCGCCCGCACCAAGATCTGCACAAAGTGCAAGTGCGACACTCTTAACCGGTGCTGCAGGGTCATTATTGACGGGCACAAAACCGGTACAAGCTGTTCCCTCTCCTGCTAAAACGACAAAAGCCCAAGCGCAATTACGTTTCGCCAATAATCGAATTTTCCCCTGTGTGATTCGCGAGATGTCGCTGCAATTAATGAGCTGCGTGCTACAACGCGCCGATAACCTCCCCGCACTCTTTGAACAAGCAGTGGTAGATATCGACATGGGTGAAAGCAATGGCTTGGCCAGAGTTAACGGCTATGTGCATAGTTTGATGGCCGGTGAAAACCGCGCGGATTCTAACAGCTTAAAAATAGTGATTCGCTTTGTGGATAACGATGCGGATAAGTTTGAAGTGCTATCGAAATTTATTGCGCAGATGTGATGTGTTTTTCTGTGATAGCTTCTCCCCTTTTTGAAGGGGGAGGCTGGGAGGGGGTTAATTACTCGTCGCTTCAATCTCTTCACTAATCATCAGCCAATTCTCTTCTGCTTCATCCAACTGCTGTTGCACTTTCGCTTGGTCTAATAACAGCTGTTGCAAGTTGGCTTTATTTTTATCGTCGTAAATACTGCTATCGCCCAGTTGAGTTTCTATATCAGCCAATTTGGTTTGGTATTTTTCCATTTGGCTTTCAAGATTTTTCAGCTTATTGGTCAGCGGTTTTAATTGCTGGCGCTGCGCTGCAGATTGTTGGCGCTGGGCTTTTTTATCAACTTTATTTTCATTGTCTGGGGTGTATTTCTCTTCTGCAGCGGCTTGTGCTTGGCGTTCTTGCAGCAACCACTTGTAATAGTCTTCTAAGTCGCCATCAAACTCGCTAACTTTGCCATCGGCCACCAATAAAAATTCATTGACGGTGTTGCGCAATAAGTGACGATCATGCGACACAATAATCACAGCACCTTCAAAATCTTGCAGCGCCATAGTTAAGGCGTGACGCATTTCTAAATCGAGATGGTTGGTTGGCTCATCGAGTAAAAGCACATTGGGTTTTTCCCATGCGATTATCGCTAACGCCAAGCGTGCTTTTTCACCGCCAGAAAAATGCGTGATAGGTTCAAACGCACGTTCGCCGTGAAAATCAAAACTGCCGAGGAAATCCCGAATTTCTTGTTCGCGCGCCGTGGGCGATAGGCGTTGAATGTGTAATGCGGCAGAGGCGTTAATATCCAGCGCTTCCAATTGATGTTGCGCAAAATAGCCGAGCTTAAAATGTTCGCCGTTAGTGCGTTCACCAGCAAGTAAGGGCAATGCGCCAGAAAGTGTTTTCACCAAACTCGACTTGCCGGCACCATTAGGCCCGAGCAAACCAATACGGGTTTCGGCGCGAATCGCCAATTCTACTTTGCTGAGAATTTTTTTGACTTCATTATTTTCGGTTTGGTAGCCAATATCGGCACCGGAAATATGTACCAAGGGCACCGACATTTTATCGGAGCAGGTAAAGGTAAAACTAAAAGGCGAATCCACATGCGCAGCGGAAATTTTTTCCATGCGCTCTAATTCTTTTATGCGGCTCTGCGCTTGACGCGCTTTGGTGGCAGATGCACGAAAGCGGCGAATGTAGCTTTCAACGTGCGCAATGCGTTCTTGTTGCTTTTCAAAGGTCGCTTGTTGCTGCGCGAGTTTTTCGGCGCGCTGACGTTCAAACGATGAATAGTTGCCGCTGTAGTTATCGAGCTTTTGGCGTTCGATATTAACGATACGATCAACAATATTGTCCAAGAAGTCGCGGTCATGCGAAATAATAATCAGTGTGCCGGCATAACGCTTCAGCCATTCTTCCAACCAAAGTGTTGCGTCTAAATCCAAGTGGTTGGTAGGTTCGTCGAGCAATAACAAATCTGAGGGGCACATGAGCGCCTGCGCAAGGTTTAAACGAATTCGCCAGCCGCCAGAAAAATCGGTTACGGGGCGTGCATCATCGCCAGAGTTAAAACCTAAGCCATTTAATAATTGCTGCGCGCGCGCCGGGGCGGAATAGGCGTGGATATTTTCCATATCGCCGTAAAGGTGAGCCAGTTTGTCGCCATCGCTACCTGCGGCAATAATTTCGCGTTCAAGGCGGCGCAATTCGCTATCGCCATCCAGCACATAATCGAGTGCGCTGCGGCTGGTGTGGCCAACTTCTTGCGCCATATGCGCGACCCGCCATTGCTTGGGAATATCCAAGGTGCCGGTATCGCTGGCGAGTTTGCCCAGCAGCATTTGAAAGAGGGTGGATTTACCGGTGCCATTGCCACCAATCAGGCCAACTTTTTGGCCTGGGTAAATTGTGAGGTCGGCTGCATCCAAGAGAAACTTGGGGCCGCGCTGCAGTGAGATATGTTGTAATTGAATCATGGCGCGCATTCTAGCAGACTGAGGCGGCTCGAATAACCCTAACTGCCTGCTAAAGATATGTCTATGAATACATCCAGTTCATTCCCGCCCCTTTGGGATTTTGCCTTGGCCTTTTATGCGCAGCCGAAAATCGCGGAGACCTGCGTGCATTTGCAAGACAGCTACAAGGTGAATGTCTGTTTGTTAATTGGTTTGCGCTGGCTGGATGAGACGGGCAAATACTTAAGTGACGCTCATCTTGCCGACTTACACGCTCATATCCAAGCGTGGACGCAGCAAGTAGTCGAGCCATTACGATCACTGCGTCGGCTATTGAAAGAGCCTGTGGCGGGCTATCCGCAAGATGAAATTCAAGAGCAAATACGCGCCGCAATTAAACAGGCGGAACTCTTGGCAGAAAAGAAATTACTACTCGAAATTGAAGCTTGGGCGCAGAAAACTAAGCCTACGCATGATGCAGGCCTTAAATCTAATCTTGACTCTTATTTAGAGCCACTGGGTGTAGCTCAAAACGTGCTTGAGTTACTGCAACTAAAATTTTAACGCCTCGTAAACTCAATGCGCCTGAGTGCATTCGTGGCAAACAGGCGCATTTGAGTTTAAGCCTCGGTATTCGGGTTTTGTGTTTCTATCTCGCTATTTACCGGTGCCGAGTTTTGTGTGGTAGCTGTTTCAATCGCAGATTCAGTTTGAGCAGGAGCGTCTGGATTTTTTTCAGCGGGCGGCGTTGATATTTCTGCTAACACAGCCTGAATAATAGGTGCTTCAGTAGTTTCAGCTAGCGCTTCGCTGCTAGGCGCTGACGATTCAGCGCTAGCTTTGTTCGCAGGCGCTTTTTTCACCGGCGCTTTTCTTGCGGGAGCTTTTTTTGCCGGTGCTTTTTTTACAGGCGCTTTTGCTGCAGGCGCTTGTTGCTCTGGTTCTTTTCGAGCTGCAGTTTTGCGCACAGGTTTAGCCACGGCCATTTCTACGATAGGTTTTTCTGCTGCTGGTTCTTTTGCTAATTTAGCGGCCGCTTTAGCCTCTTTCTTAGCCTTTTCTTTGGCGAGCTTTTTTTCGGCTTTAGCGGTTTTCTTCGCTGCTTTTTTATCTTCTTTGATAACGTTTTTTTCTTTCTTGGTAAGTTTGATTTTCTTGCCGAGTTTTTCACCTGCCATCACTTTGGCAACATCGGTTGCAAAGCTATCGGCGGCTTCGCGCGCGGCTACCAGTGCGCTGTAAATTTCGTTGGCACTGGCTAGTTGCTCTTGTTGAACCGCCAATGCCGTTTGTGCGGCTTCTAAACGCGCAAGCGCGGCAGGTGTGGTACCCGCTTTTGCTTCGAGATCATCAACTCTTGCTTGCGCTGTTGCCGTTGTTTTTTGGGCGGCTAAAAAGGCTTTTTCGGCGGCGGTAAATTCTAGCGCACGTGCAGCTTCAAGTTGAGCAGTCACTTTGGCAATGTGTTGTTCAATCTCAGTTATTGATGCTGGAGTGATCTTATCGATAGCCATAATAGGAGTCCTATATAAACGTGTTGAAGGTGACGTATAAATGTCGCGATAGTCTAATCTGGGGCGTAGATGGTATGTGTTACAGTCTAATGACATTCGCAGTAAAATCTGTTCGTTGGCGATCATATAAATAGGGTATGTGGGCAGCTTTTCAAGAACTAATCCAAAGGCTCTCTGTCAGAGAGCTTCCGGTCGCCTGAAGCAGCCGGGTTAAATCCGCTAAATCCATGAAAAAATGGGCAAAATACCGCACAATTTTACTGTTTTGGTATACCATTGGCGCCCGTTAGGGCTGTAACACCGGTGGTATTCTACAGGTTGCCCATCACACGCTTGGCTTAGCTTGTTCGGGCAAATATGAGCCAATATTCCTTTAAAAATGTAATCCACTTAGGGTGCAAAATGATTAGCAAAAAATTAGTAATGATCAGTTTAATGGCTTCTGCAGCCTTGGTTGTGGGCTGTGGTAAAGATGCTAAAAAAGAAGAAGCTCCAAAAATTGAAACCCTTGATCAAAAAGTCAGCTATCTGATGGGTCAGCAAATGGGTAAGGGCGTGCAACAAATGGAAATCACTTTAGACAAGGATTTACTGTTGTTGGCCATTGCCGATGTTAAAGCCGCTGCTGAAGCGCAAGTTAAAATTGCTGAGTTAGAGAAAAAAGACAAAGCGACGTTGACTAAAGAAGAAACTGCAGAATTAGAAAAGTTGCGTGCTGTAGTTAAGCCACGTATTTCTGAAGAAGATCAAGCTAAAGTATCTACCGAATTCCAAGCTTCAATGCAAAAGAAACAAGAAGAGAAGCAAAAGAAATTGAGCGAAACCAACGGCGCTGAAGGCACTAAGTTCTTAGCTGACAACAAAGCTAAAGAAGGCGTTCAAGTGACTGCAAGTGGCTTGCAATACAAAATAATCACTGCGGGCAACGGCGTAAAACCAAAAGCGACTGACACAGTAAAAGTTCACTACACCGGTAAGTTGGTTAACGGTACTGTTTTTGACAGCTCTGTTCAGCGCGGTGAGCCAGTTGAATTCCCAGTAAATGGCGTTATTCCTGGTTGGGTTGAAGGTTTGCAATTGATGCCACAAGGTTCTAAGTGGGAATTGTACATTCCATCTGATTTGGCTTACGGCCCAGCTGGCAACCAAGGTATTCCACCAGCATCTACTTTGATTTTTGAAGTTGAATTGTTGGAAGTTAAAGCTGCCGCTGCAGAAGCTGCACCTGCCAAGCCTGCTAAAAAATAAACCGAATTAATGTCGGTTTACTAAAACCCCGCTTCGGCGGGTTTTTTTAGTTTTGGTTG
>SYDJ01000246.1 GCA_005801205.1 Gammaproteobacteria bacterium | reverse complement strand
TTACTGAGTGACGCTAACAACTTCAAAATTGTTACAGTCCAAAGCCCCTGCGATATCGCAAACTGCGCCGATGCAAGTGCAGCACTTATAAACAATGCAACGGAAGTTTTTGCAAGTTCGCCAGCGCAATAGATATTGCCCAAAAACCCGAGAACATTGATGACAATTTTATTTTGGTTCAGCGTATTACTTATCCTCTACATCTACATTGGGTATCCCATTCTCCTTCGCTATTTGCCCAAAAAAGCACTCCACATTAGTGAATTATCCCCCGCACCCAAAATCAGTATTTTGATTCCTGCGTTTAATGAAGCAAAAGTTATTGAAGGCACTATTCGCAACAAGCTAGAACAAAACTACCCTTCTGACTTAATTGAAATTATCGTTATCTCAGACGAATCAGAAGATGGTACCGATGACATAGTCATCCGAATATCCACAACCGAAGCGCGCGTCCGGCTTATTCGCCAAACCCCCCGTCAAGGCAAAACTGCTGGCTTGAATTTAGCCATGCAGCAAGCGCAAGGCGATATTATTATTTTCTCAGATGCCAATAGCCATTACGAAAAAAATGCTATCGCCCATCTCGTTAACTGCTTTAGCGACCCACAAGTAGGTTATGTCACCGGAAAAATGGTTTACGTAAACAGTGATGGCAGCCTCGTGGGCGATGGCTGTAGCGCGTACATGAAATATGAAAACCATATGCGCGCACTGGAAACACAAGTTGATTCAGTAGTAGGCGTAGATGGGGGTATTGATGCAATCCGGAAAGAGCTTTACCAACCCATGAATGCGGACCAACTACCTGATTTTGTATTACCGCTCAAAGTAGTCACTCAAGGTAAACGCGTTATTTATTGCGAAGCTGCACTACTCAATGAAGAGTCGCTGAGCAGCTCTCAATCAGAGTTTCGCATGCGCGTTCGCGTATCATTACGTGCTTACTGGGCAATGAAAGATATGAAGCATCTTTTCAACCCCTCTACTTACGGCCTATTCGCACTGCAAATCACATCACACAAATTGCTGCGCTATATCGCATTTATTCCGCTTCTGCTCGCATTCGTGAGCAATGGTTTTATTACCCACAATGCGTTTTATGCGCTTACGTTTCTCATACAGATTCTTTTTTACGGCAGCGCTGCATTTGTCTCACTAAACGATGGCACCAACAATCGTTGGCTGGGGCTAGCTAATTATTTTTGTTTAATCAATATCGCCTCCGCTATGGCCTTTGTTAAATTTCTTAAGGGCGAAAAAATTGTGTTGTGGAAGCCACGTGTCGGTTAATGACACAAACAACTCAATATCAACAACCACAAAGGAGAATGCGCTTGAAATTTTTTGATTCTATTCTGGGCAAAATTGCTTATACCGCATGGGACACCAAAGAAGGCGGTGCGAGGCTGAATGAGTGCGCAAAACTCAAAGAGCAACAATATTGGTCAGATGAACAAATCAACGCATTACAAACTGCAAAATTCAATAGCTTGATAACGCATGCGTACAACACCAGCAAGTGGTACAAAAAAGTCATCGACAATATTGGCATAAGCCTAGGCAACCCCCTAAGCCTCGATGATCTTGCACGCTTTCCCGTAACAACCAAAATTGATATTCGTGAACACACGCAAGATTTTATTAGCAGCAAATACAACCCAGAAACAATGCCGAAAGCGAAAACGGGTGGATCAACAGGGGTATCACTCAATTTATTTTTTGACGAACACTGCCAGAAGCTACGCAATGGAGCACAAATTTTTGCAGATTCTTTTAGTGGCTGGAAACCCGGAATTAGAATTGCGGCGGTATGGGGAAACCCACCAGTAGCCAAAACACTAAAGCAAAGAGTTCGCGCGTTTCTCTTGGATAGAATGATCTATCTAGACACTATGGATTTAAACACAAACTCAATGAACAGCTTTGTTGTTCGCTGGCGAAGCTTTCAGCCAGAAATGATTTTTGGTCACTCACATTCCATTTATATTTTTGCCAAATTTATTATCGAGCAAAACATCAAAGACCTTAGACCCAAAGGTATAGTTGCCACGTCCATGATGCTACTTGATCACGAGCGAGAGATCATTGAAACAGCCTTCCAGTGTAAAGTTAGCAACCGTTATGGCTGCGAAGAAGTAGGGCTTATTGCCGTAGAGTGCGAAAAACACCAAGGCATGCATATCAACACTTCACATATTATTTTAGAATGTCTTGATGAAAATAATCAGCCGGTTGCACCCGGCAACGCAGGCAAACTCATCATTACCGATTTAAATAATTTCGGCATGCCCTTAATTCGCTACCGTGTTGAAGATGTGGGGGTACTCAGCGCCCAAAAATGCTCCTGCGGTAGAAGCACACCTTTGCTTGAACGTCTTGAAGGCCGTGTAGCAGACTTTTTAAAGAAGCCCGATGGTGGTCAAGTAGCGGGGGTTTCTTTGGTTGAGCGTACACTCACTAAAATTCCGGGCATAGAACAAATGCAATTAGTGCAAGAACAACTCCACGAAATATTAATTAATCGTGTCAAAGGGCCAGAATACACACCCAATACTGACGATCAACTTATTGCCGAGTTTAGAGAAGTGTTTGATGCAAGCGTCAATCTGATCATTAATGATGTTGAAAAAATACCCCAAGAAAAATCCGGTAAATACAGGTTTTCCATATGCAAGATTTAGATGTAGCACAACCACTCGTGAGCGTCGTTATTGCCACCTACAACATGGGGCAATATCTTCCACAGGCAGTTGACTCTATTCTTCAACAAACATGGAAGAAACTTGAAATCATAGTGGTCGATGACGGCTCAACCGACAACACGCCAGAGGTTATGCTGAACTACAGTACAGATTCGCGCGTTAATTACATTCGCAATGAAAACCAAGGCCAACCCAAAGCAAAAAACTGCGGGATAAAAAACACCAAGGGCGATTTTATTGCCTTCTGCGATGCAGATGATTTTTGGGAAGCCAACAAGCTTGAAATTCAAATGCCTTTGTTTTCAAATCCAAAGGTAGGCGTTGTATACAGCGAAGTCAGTTTTATAGACGAGCATAACCGTCGCTACACTAAAGAAGATCATGAAGTACGTCACTCAGGGACAATCACCAACCAAATGCTGATTGAAAACTTTGTCCCTTTTGGAACCTCTATTATTCGTCGCTCTTGTATAGATCAGAACGGAGTTTTTGATGAAGAATTTCGCATGGGTATAGATTGGGATTTATGGCTGCGTTACTCGCTAGACTGGGAATTTAAATATACCCCCGAAAAAACCTATATCTACCGAGTTTGGTCTGGACAAATGTCTAACAACTATCGCGGCCGCTATGATCACGCCAAACGCATATTGACTAAATTTGTCAACCTCTATGGCCAGCAATTAAACCCTGTATTTGTTAAAAAAGCGTGGGCAGACATGTATGTTCGCGAAGCCTCTGTGTATGCACGAAATGAAAAATTATTTTTAATGCCCTTAAAAAATATAGTACGCGGCATAGCCCTAGACCCATTCAAGCTGCACGGCTGGAAAGCGCTTGTTAAATTACTGATTGGCAGATATTAACCATGTCTACCATCAAAAAAATATTGCTTCGCATCATTGAAAATCTAGGCGGTTTTCAATTATTACGAAGCATTAAGAAAAATGACCCTGTCGTCCTAATGTATCACCGCATCTTAAAAGATGATTTCGTCAATGGCTTAGCGCCGCAAGAATTTGAAAAACAAATCGCCTATATCAGCAAACATTTTAATGTTGTATCAATTGAGGATTTATTGCGCGACGCAAAAAACAATTGTGTAAAACCTTACAGTCTTGCACTGACCTTTGATGATGGTCACAATGATTTTTATACTCATGCTTGGCCAATACTGAAAAAATATAACTTCCCCGCAAGCCTCTATATTACAACGGGGTTTATCGATGGAACCACGTGGCTATGGCCAGATTTACTCAAATACATTTTACTCAATAGCAACACAGCGATATTGAAGGTTGAAAATCTGGGCGATATATCCACACATAAAACAGAACACCATATCAGCTGGCATAAACTGGGGGATCACTGCCTTACCCTTAGCACAGACGCACGCAATAGTCTTTTATATAAACTTGCAGACGATGCAAAAATTTCTGTATCAGAAACTCCCCAGCCTCCGTTTCACTCGGTAACCTGGCCACAACTGCAAGAAATGCACAGGGAAGGCTTGGTAGTAGGCAGCCATACTGTTACCCATCCCATTTTAAGCTCACTAGCCATAGAAAATTTACACTATGAATTGGCAGCCTCTGCCAGTGCGATTCAACAACATTTAGGGGCGACTCCAATAGGCATCTGCTACCCCAATGGCAGACCAGAAGATATTAGCGAAGCTGTCATAAAAGCAGCTGAGCTCAGTGGATACACTTACGGGCTAATGGGCCGCTACTCAAGGTTTAACAATACCCGAATTTTTAACATTGGAAGAATTGCAGCCAACAAAGATTTTTTCTATTTCAAATGGACTCTTGCCCGACGCAAGCAAGATATTCCCAGTAGCTATATTCAATAAATTACTCTTGCCATCCACTAATAAATACGAGCCACAAAAACCAATGAATCGATTCAGCACGCAGAGTCAACTCACTTTGCTCTTTGTTACACTGGCACTAGGTATTTCACTATTTTTTAAATTATCGCTTATTGGTATTGGTGCACCCTATACCACTATTGACGATTACACATTATTTAACGCTGGATTTTTAGTCTGGTTTGGCGAAGCGCCACCACAGCGCATGTACCTTGAAAGCTGGCTAACGGGTGCAACCTCAATAGCAACCTATATTTACCACCAAATTTCACTAGGCCAGACCTCTCAGTTAGGCCTTAATTTAGTTGCCGATGCATTTAGAGATTTTCAACACAACCCTAGCGATTACGTACTTCACTATCGCTACCTTATGCTGTCCTTTGATTTACTCACTGCTTTTTTTATTTATCGCTTAACTTCATTATTTTTTACAAAAGATCAACATAACTACTGGCTAGCCGCATTGCCAGCTTGCATGTATTTACTCACCTACAATACGCTTTGGTGCAACCTAGTTGCTCGCCCAGACACCATGACCGCTTTTTTCTCAGTCATCGGGCTCTACACCTATTTCAAATCTCAACAGGGCGCGAAAATAAACTATCTTTTTGCGTCTGCGATTTTCTTGGGTTGCGCTACAGGCTTTAAATTGCATGCGGCTTTTTTTGTGGCTGCTATTGTGATTGATTTAGTACGTGTGAATGGCATTAAAAGTTTTATAAGATTAGTGATTCCATTCGGCACTATTGCTGTATTTTTATTCTGTGTAACGGCAGGCTCACCGCTATTTGATCCGCTCCTTTATATTAAATTACGCGCACTCAATATTAGAGATGATGCATCACCTTGGATTCAACAGGGCGATCAATTTTTAGTACTCTTGCGCGGCACTGGCTGGCTGGCAATTCCGCTTATGCTGGGAGTCCTCTTGATAATGTTTAAGCAATGGCGCCCATCACTTAATCAAAATTTAAAAAGTTTGGTGTTAATTGCCAGTTTATTTTTGTTGTTATTTTGTAGCCTACGCGTATTGCGCGGTTACTGGATGCTCCCCGCGCTCCCGCTGTTTTACATTCTCGCCATTTATGCGGTAAAACACATTCCACACAAATTAGGCGCAATTTTCGCTGCCGTTATTATTTGCGGCCTTATGGCAATACAGAGCTTTAACCAATATCAACACTTTACCCAAGCGCGTTACAACGAATTGCAAACATGGATTAAGGCCAACGTAAAAAGTGAAGACACTTTGTACGTTGTGGGCTATGACACCCTCTTTCTACCCAAAAGCACCACCAGCTTACAAAACCGTAAGAAAGTGTTAACACAAGGCATAGAAGCTTCAACCCAACAAGGTGAAAGCTTTACGTCACGGCATATACGCCTTTGGGAGGAGCGCGCAGAACTTATGCTGATTGATATGCTTAATGCTACATCAGCAACTGGCTATAACTATTACTCATTAAATAGTACGCCACTTGAATACTTGGCTGGCGTAGTGAACTATGAAAAGATTAATTTCATGTTTGTCATGAAAGGCATTACCGATGAAGATACCAAAGGTCTTTTAGCAAGAGTGAAAGACGATTTTGTAAAAGTTACCGAGGCTAATGCCCCCGGTGGTAAATCTGGCACTGGCGGCTTAACTTATGAAATTTACAAAAGGAAAATTAATGCCAACTAAAAAACGAATACTTCACTTTATAGAAAGTGGCGGTGTTTATGGCGCAGAGCGTGTAATTCTTAATTTATCTGCACAAATGCAAAAAACGGGAAACTACACCCCCATAGTTGGCTGCATTGTTGATTCGGAAAATAGTGAAAGCGCCCTCTACAATACCGCCGTAGAATTGGGTATAGAAGCTATTATAATTCCTATTGCCAATGCACGTTTACTAATTGATTTGCCCAAAGCTGCAGCGCAACTAAAGCAGGCGAGTATTGACCTTATCCATTCGCACGGTTATAAACCCTCTGTATTTGGTTTTATTATTCGCTTATTAAAAAAAATCCCCGTTATTGCCACTTGTCATCTTTGGTTTGAACCCTCTAAAGGCCCGCTCAAAACGCGGACGATGATTAGCCTAGAAAAATTTTTCTATCGCTGGTTCCCCAAAGTTATTGCAGTATCTGACCCTATTAAAGAAATTTTGCTGGCGAGCGATTTAAAACCCCAGCAAGTTGATGTTATTCGAAATGGCGTGGATGTACCTGAATCAAATATTAGCCAAAACGATTTAATGCAACTACGCACTGAGCTTCAGATATCCACAAACGATTTTTGCATACTGAACAGTGCGCGCCTAACACGCCAAAAAGCACAATGGGTACTGATTAAAACTGCCGCCATTCTCAAGCAGCAAAATGAAGCTGTTCGCATACTGATTGTGGGTGAAGGCGATTTAGAGTCAGAACTGCGAGCACATATTATCGCAGAGGATGTTAGCGATTATGTACAACTGCTCGGCTTCCGCTCGGATATTAATAAACTCCTCGCTCTCAGTAATATATTTGCGCTCCCCTCCATTGACGAGGGTATGCCCATGAGCCTACTCGAAGCCGCAGCAGCAACAAAACCCATCATATCTACCTTGGTAGGCGACATAGGCAAATTGATTCAGCAGGATCACACCGGTTTGGTCATTCCAACTGAAGACCCTGCAGCACTAGCCGCCGCTATTGTGCGCTTAAAAAATGATGCCCCCCTGGCACAAAAGCTCGCGAATAACGCACATAAAACCATGGTGGAATATTATTCTAGCCAAGCTATGTGTAGCGGCTATTTAGCTATTTACGATCAATTGCTCAACCCATAATTTTTGGAATCACAACGCCATCATGCAGCCGGTTAAAGTGCTTTACTGTATCGACAATTTACTTCGCGGCGGAACGGAGCTACAACTTATTGGTTTAATAGAAAGGTTGGACCCACAGAAATATTCGCCTTATTTATTAACCATTAGGCCATCAGACCCAGCACTTACACCACCCAACTGCAAACACCTTGCTTGGCATGTGCCCAACCTATTTTCCTTGGCGGGAATTATTGCGTTAATCAAACTGATTCGTTTTTTGCGCCAAGAAGAAATCAACATTGTGCAAACATTTTTTCAAGACTCCACCCTATTTGCGGGCGCTTCTGCTTACATTGCGCGCGTGCCAGTGCGTATTGCCTGCTTCCGCGATTTAGGTTTTTGGCATAATCGCAAGCAAGCCTTAGCACTCAAGCGAATTTATAAGGGAATGAGCGGCTTTATTTGCAACGCAGAGATAGTGCGTGAACACTTTGCAAAACACTTTGGCATTGACCGCAACAAAATGCAGGTGTTACGCAATGGTATTGATGTAAAAGCGCTACCCTATATTGATCACTCTCAAACCTGCGCAGCCGTTGGCATAGTTGGCAATATGACTCGGCAGGTAAAACGGACCGATCTATTTATAAAAGCAGCCGCCATTGTTAATAAAGTACACCCAGAAATGACATGGCATATTATCGGCGATGGGCAAATGCGCAACGAACTTGAAACACTCGCCCAAGAACTAGCGGTTTTCGATAAAATACACTTCGCTGGCCGCGTAACTGATGTAGCAGGCTACTTGGAGAAATTGGATATCGGCATTATCTGCTCAGATTCCGAAGGCCTTAGCAATGCGCTGCTTGAATATATGTTTAAAGGTGTCGCCACTGTTGCAACTGACGTAGGCGGCAACCCAGAATTAATTGAACACGAACACACTGGCTTATTAGTGCCGCCTAATAATGAGCAAGCACTGGCAAATGCTATTATTCGCCTTATTGAAAACGGACCGCTAAAAAATCAACTGGCCCAAGCAGCAAGGCAAAAAGCGGAAGCAGAATACAGTTGGGAAAAGTGTATGGCGGCGCATCATCAATATTACAGCGCATTACTTGCCGCAACTAACACATAAAATATAACACAGAGTATTTCTACCTATTTAAAGGAACATCATGAACAGTCAACGTAAACCTGCCGTTTTAGCCGTCGTTATCCCCTGCTATAACGAAGAAGAAGTGTTGCCAGAAACCGTTAAACAACTAACTGAGCTCATGCAAGAAATGGAGCGCGATGGATTAACGGATGCGGGCAGTGCCATTTGGTTTGTGGATGATGGCAGCAAAGATAAAACATGGGAACTCATAGAAGGCTATGTAGTGAGTAACCCCTATATTCGCGGATTAAAACTCGCGCGCAACCGGGGCCACCAAAATGCTTTATTAGCAGGGCTAGAAAATGCTACGGGCGATGTACTCATTAGTATTGATGCTGATTTACAAGATGATATTCAAGTCATTAAAACCATGATTATGGAATATCACAAGGGTATTGATGTAGTCTATGGCGTGCGCTCAGTACGTGAGTTAGATACGCCGTTCAAGCGCATCACTGCTGAAGGCTATTATCACCTGCTGAAAAAAATGGGGGTGAATATTGTTTTTAATCATGCAGATTTTCGCTTAATGAGCCGCCGCGCCATTGAAGCACTTAAAGCCTATGAAGAAGTGAATTTATTTTTACGCGGTATTATTCCGACTATTGGCTTTCCGTCCTCCACAGTTGAGTACGCGCGTGCAGCGCGTTTTGCTGGCGAATCAAAATATCCACTCAAGAAAATGCTGGCATTAGCGGCAGATGGCATTACCTCTTTTTCTGCTGTGCCACTGCGATTAATTGCCGCGCTCGGATTTTTCATTTTCCTTTTCAGCATGGGTTTGTCTACTTGGGTATTTTTTGTAAAAGTGTTTACTAATCACGCCACTCCAGGTTGGGCATCATCTGTGTTACCCATGTATTTACTGGGAGGGATACAGTTACTGAGTATAGGTGTGCTTGGGGAGTATGTTGCGAAGATGTATATGGAAACCAAAAAAAGACCTCGCTACTTTATTCAAGAAAAAATTTAATTTTTTTGCTTTATATGAGAAATAAAATGACCTATAGCGCACCTGAGTTCAGCGTAATCCTGCTCACCTACAACAGAGAAAAGTATCTAGCACTGCAGCTGCCTGAACTAGTAAAACTTAACAATGCAGAAATAATTATTGTAGACAACGCATCTTCAAGCGATTACGCAGAAGCCCTCTCTACTCAATATGAAAATACACAATGTATTAAGCTAGATAAAAACTATGGTGCTGTAGGTAGAAATTTCGGCATTCAGGCGGGCAAGGGGAAGTACTTGATCACACTAGATGATGATGTATGGGGCATAACAAATGACAATCTAACAGAGATAAAAGAGACATTTGAAAAAAATTCAGCTATTAGTGCAATATGTTTCAAAGTTTTAGACGAAAAAGATAGAACAATTACAAACTGGTGCCATCACAATGACCCGGCAAAATTCTCAGAAAGCACATTCGACACCTATGAAATTTCAGAAGGAGCGGCTGTCTTTAAGCGAGAAATTTTCTCTGAAGTAGGTTTATACCCATTGGAATTTTTCATAAGCCACGAAGGGCCAGATCTAGCCTTTAGAATTATCAATAGTGGAAAACGTATAATTTATACCCCCAAAATTGAGGTGACTCACGCTCATGCAATTGAAGGACGGAAGAATTGGCGACGGTATTACTATGACACTCGAAATTTAATTTGGCTTGCATACAGAAACTACAACTGGGACATGCTATTAACCAAACTGCCTCTCAGTCTCGCGGCAATGCTGCTATACAGCATCAGGGATGGCTTTGTTCGCTACTATTTAAAAGCTATTAAAGATGCCCTCTTTGGAATAAAAAATCTACGCGGCACTAGGCAGCCGATGTCGAGTGCAACTCGTAAAAAAATGAAATCTATGGATATAAATAAACCCAACTTAGCTTTTTATATCAAAAAGAGATTGTTTGCGAAAGGCGTAAAAATATAAAGATTGACTATAAAATAAGGTAGTAATTTCTAACTTGCATTACTCATCGACCTTATATTAAAAGTGAATGAAATTAATTATTTAGCGCATTTAAACTATAAATCAGTCATCCGTCAATGAACTATAATCCAGAGGTCCACGGTTCGTGACCCAACATACTATCATATGCTGGCAACCTAGAGGTTTTTATGAAATATCTACTTATTTTCGTTTCCTTATTAAGTCTTACCACTCTATCTGCGGTAGCGGCACCCACGCTCAACAGCATAGATATAAACGCTATAACCAATGAAATTGAAATAAGTGGTAATAATTTTGGAAGCCCACCTTCTGTCGTCTATTTTGATAACTATGAAGCAGGGGATAAATTTGAAAAATTACTACCTGTAGGAAGTGTTTCTTGGCTCCCTAAAAAAATAATTGCTACTGAGCTCAATGGTAATGATGCTTTTCGCGCAAGAGACCCGGCCACACCTCCCGGCAAAGTAGGAATGCAGCAGTTAATTGTGAAGTTTCAAAAGATATACACAGAGGCATTTATTTCTTACTCCGTTAAAATTCCAGCAGGGAGTACATTTCCTGGCGCCACAGAACCAAAAACTTTTTCAACTATGAGTTCATGGAAGTTTACTTGGTTAATGCTGGGGGAGAATGGATTCCAGAACAAATCTGACTTTGACATTTGCCTCCCAACCCATGTGGGTAACGGAGCGTTTCTGCTGGGAGGGAATGATGGAAATATAAAATGGATAGATGGCGGTAGTAAGTGGTGGGAGTGGGATGAATTCAACTACATTAGTAGCTATATTCGTTTCGATCCAGATCAACCGTCTATTAATCCGTTGAAATATATTTGGAGTGTTACGAATAATAAAATCAACATGACTCCAACGGTTCAAACCAATAGCCCAACGGACTTTAGAAATACCAACTTCGCGTTTGATCGCATTAATATTCCAGGATGGTATGGAAACGGCAACAATGACAAATTTGATGGGCTTTATGACAATGTCTATGTTGCTGTTGGTGACAATGCTCTAGCGAGAGTGATTATTACCGACTCGCCCACGCTCTCAAGTAGCCGTCTTCATATTGTCGTAATGGCAAAGTTTTGGAGCAATCAAAAAATTATTTTAGAACCAAATACACTTCCGAAATCTCAATCCAAAGGTGAATCA
>SYDJ01000245.1 GCA_005801205.1 Gammaproteobacteria bacterium | reverse complement strand
TTTCCAGTCTGAGCGCCATTCTGTATCTATGTGAATACCGAGAATCCAATAGGGGCCTTTACGCCAAGGAATCAGTGCCTCCAAGCTTTGTTGTAATTGTTCGCGGGTTTCCTCGTCGCAATCCTCGGGTGCGCCAATCTCAACTTTATCGGCAAAGTTATATTGGCTGTTCTTAATCAATGGCATTTTTGCCATTGCCGCTTGCCATGCCGGTAAATCGCCGTAGCGTTTTGTGCACAATCCATCTGCAATTTGTTGTGGAAGTTTTTCTGACCAAGCAGCGAGAGGGCTTTCGGGCAAGTACTCAAGTAAATCGGTATAGGCGAATAAATCGGAGTCATTAATCATTTGATGGCAATTATCGATGCAAAGTTAAAACATTGAAACCAAACATCCACGCTGCTAAAGCCTGCGTCTTTTAAACGTTGGCGATGCGTGGCAAGGGTTTCAGGAATAAGTACATTTTCAATAGCGCTGCGTTTTTGCGCGATTTCTAAATCGCTGTAACCATTAGCGCGTTTAAAGTTATGGTGCAATTCAATCATCAGTGCTTGATGCTGTTCATCATCGAACGCGAGTTTCTCCGATAAAATTAAGACGCCATTGGTTTTTAAACCATCGTGAATCTTGCGCAAAATTGCAGCGCGTTTTTCTAGGGGGATAAACTGTAGTGTGAAGTTAAGTACTGCAACGGATGCATTGTTAATTGGAAACTCGCACAAGTCAGCACATTGTAAATCGACGTCTATTTCAGCGCTGTCCGCTGCTATAACTTGCTGGCAGCGTGCAATCATCGCGGCTGAGTTATCGACACCAATAATGCTGCAATTAACCGCTTGAATTCGGTGGCGCATGGCGAGTGTGGCCGCGCCGAGTGAGCAACCTAGGTCATAACAAAAGCTGTCGGGTTGCGCATAGCGTTCTGCCAAATTGCCTATCATATTGATAATAGTTGCGTAGCCCGGCACCGAGCGCTTAATCATGTCGGGGAAGACATTTACAACCGCTTCGTCAAAAGCAAAGGCATCGACGTGTTGTAGCGGGTTGGCGTAAAGACTATCGGTAGTGTGATTTGGCATGTTTTGAGACTAATAAAGTGGGTCAGAGAAGTGGCTGGCAGGATATTGTACCCTTTGACTATTGATGCGACAAACTTAGAAAATAAATAGGTAATTTTTGTCGGGGTCATAGAAATGTCATAAGTACATCGGACTATAGGGTTTATGAATATCTCTAGTCTAAGCATTCCACAAGCGGTAAGCACTTATTCGGAACTAGATATGCAAGCGGAATTGCAACGAATTATTGAATTCTGTTTGCTTACTCCCGTATTTCAGCCAATTATCGCGCTGGATAGCCGTCGTATTTTGGGTTACGAGGCTCTGATTCGCGGCCCTGAAAATAGCCCACTGCACACACCTGATCAATTATTTTCTACCGCTCGAACCACCAAGCAGTTAGCTTCTTTAGAGTTTGCTTGCCGCGCTGCATCCTGCGAAAAATTTGTAGCGCTAAATCTTAGTGGTAAATTGTTCTTAAATATGACCCCGCTGAGTTTTACCGATAACCAATATCGTGATGGTGTTACCCGTGAAATCTTACAGCGGGTTGGCTTGAGCCCAGAGCGCGTGGTGTTTGAATTGACAGAGAGTCAACCGCTTGATCAATTTGATTTGTTGCGTGCTGCATCGGAACATTTTCAGCGGCAAGGTTTTGCGAGTGCGTTGGATGATTTGGGGGCTGGCTATGCGGGTTTACGAGTATGGAGCGAGCTTTGTCCCGATTATGTAAAAATTGATCGTCACTTTATCAGTGGTATTGACAGTGATCCGGTGAAACGCGAATTTGTGCGTGCAATGCTTGATATCGCTAATCGTATGGGGAACAAAGTAATTGCAGAGGGAATTGAAACTGCAGATGAATTAAATACCTTGGTCGCAATGGGGATTGAAAATGTGCAAGGGTTTTATTTGGCGCGCCCAGCAGCTTTTCCCATTGTAGAGTTTCCGGAGCATGTGAATACTTTTCCGCAACAGCTACGGTTTGGTAGCCAAGATATTTTCCGTCGTACGGTGGGAGAAATTATGGTGAAAGTGGATGTAATTCCATCCAATGTTACCGCTGAATCAGTCGTAAAAATGTTTCGTGCAGATGTACGTTTGACTTGTGTGCCTGTCGTAGATGGCGAAACCCCATTGGGGATGGTGAGTCGCGCTGAGCTCCTAAACGTATTTTCGCGCCCTTTTGCACATGATCTTTACGCTAAAAAATCGATTGCAGAATTTATTAGCCCTATGTCGTTAATGGTGGATTGCAGTTGCGAATTGAAGAAAGTAGGGCAGTTGATCACTGAAGATCCGCACCAAAACCTCAGTGTAGATTTTATTGTCAGTCGTAATAGTCAGTATTGCGGTGTTGGAAAAATTCGTCATCTATTACGCTGTATTACTGAAGAAAAATTACGTGCGGCCAAACACAGTAATCCACTTACGCAGCTACCGGGTAATGTACCTTTATACGAACATATAGATCATCTTTTACATGCGCATGAAGAAATTGTGGTTGCCTATGTGGATATTAATCATTTTAAGCCTTTCAATGATGCCTTCGGATATAGCTTTGGTGATGAAATTATTTTGCGTTTAAGCACTATTTTATGTCGTCAATTGGATGCTGAAAAAGATTTTATTGGTCATGAAGGTGGTGACGATTTTATTGTGATTTTTCGTAGCAAAAACTGGCGCGAGCGCTGCGAACAAGTCTTTATCGAATTCAATGCAGCTTACCTAGCGTTATTGCCTCATGCACAAACGGAATACTGGAGTAATGATCGCAATGGCTGTCGTCAGCGGTTTGGTGCTTTAACCTTGGCCATTGGCTGTGTTTTCCCTGATCTTACTTCCTGCACCACCCATCATCATGTTTCTCTCCTCTTGGCTGATGCCAAGCATAGCGCCAAACTTATGGGTGGCAATGCAATTTTTGAGTCACGCCGCCGCTATAGACCCAATGAGATTCAGCTCTCTAATTAACCCTGCAGTAAAACGTCTCACTTTTAAATGGCCTGAAAACGGCTAATTGTTAAAATTGAGCTATCCTCAAGATGTTTGTCTATTCCACTTAAGCTTCTGTAGTAATTGATTTGTGAGTTGATCCTAGGAAAAATATCGCTCAACAATCACATTATCGAAGCGAGATTGTATCTATGGCTGAGAACCCCTACGCAACATTACACGCTTTGATTGTCGATGATTTTGAAAGCTTTCGTATCACGCTGTCAAAAATGCTGCAGGAGTTTGGTATTGGCACGGTGGATTCAGTGGCTTCTAGCAACGATGCACTGCGTTATTGTAATTCTAAGCTTTACGATGTGATTTTGTGTGATCAAAACTTAGGCAAAGGTCAAACGGGTCAGCAAATCTTGGAGGTGCTGCGCCATAAGCCTCATTTAAATAGCGATAGCTTATTTGTGCTGGTGTCTGCAGAGTCTAATAAAAGCATCATTATGGCGGCTTATGATTATGAGCCAGATGCGTATCTCACCAAACCTATTACTGGTCAAATCCTTGGGCAGCGGCTTGAACGTTTGTTTAAGCAGCGCATGGCTTTGGCACCTATTTATAAGGCAATGAAAGCCAAGGATGTGAATTCTGCTATTCGTTTGTGTGAAGCAGAAATTGCAGCGGCCAACCGTTACACCAGTTCTTGCCAAAAAATGTTGGGTCGCATGTTGTTGCAAATAGGTGACCTTGAAAAGGCTGACGCTTTATACCGAAATATACTCGATGTGCGTCAGCTCGATTGGGCTATGTTGGGTATGGCGCAAACAAAAAAAATGCAAGGTGATTTCTTGAGTGCGCAGCAGTGGCTTGAAGAAATTATTCAATTTAATCCTTTGTGTTTAAAAGCCTATGATGTGCTGGCCGATATCATGGCCGAACGTAGCGATTATCAGGGGCAGCAACAAGTGTTACAAAACGCGGTGGATATTTCGCCCTTGTCTATTTTGCGTCAGCAGGAATTAGGCGATGTTTCATTTAAAAATAATGATCTTTTGGGGGCAGCCAATGCATATCGTAAGGCGGTTAAAATTGGCGAAAATTCCTGCCATGACAATATAAAATTTCATGAAAGTTTTGCGCATGCGGGTATCCAATTAGCAAAATTGGATAAAAATTTGGCGTCAACTGTGCTGCGTGATGCGTTGAAAGTAGTTGCTGAAATCCCTCTGCGGTTTGGCAAAACCAATAGCATAAAAATAAATGCTTTATTGTTGGAATCGCAGCTCTGCGTAGCTTCAGGTGAGGCGCGTCGGGCGGAAGAAGCTTTGCTGAGTGCGCAAAAAATTATTGGTGCGGATTCCTCGGTTGCCACTGTAGATATTCGTATTGAGTTAGTACGAGCTTTGCGCGAACTGGGCGATAGATCTGAGAGTGATAAGATTATCGCCGAGCTTTTGAACGAGTATGACGGTGATGAAGATCAACTGCAAAAAATAGATTGTTTATTGGATGAGCCCTGCAGTGCAAAAAATAAAGCACTGGTGGCGCAAATCAATAAAGATGGCATTGCGTTTTATGAAGCTAAAGATTTTGGTCGCGCAGTGGATTGTTTTACCCGTGCTCTGCAGGATTTCCCGCAGCATATTGGTCTGCGTCTGAATTTGGTGCAAGCCCTGATGGGGAATTTTAAGCAAGAGCCAGAAAAATTAACGTTGCTGACGGCAATTCAGCAAATGATGGATCATATTCGAAAAATTATTCCCGATAGTCATACGCAGTTGCAACGTTTCCGTCAGCTAGAAGAGCTTTCACGTGGAATTGTAGCATCGGCAACGTCAGCGCAATAAAGCAGTGAATAAAGGTAGCCATATTATGAATCGAGATGTTCAAGAAGTTGATTTTTCGTTTGTCCTCGCCTCTAGTGTGCACGACATGAAAAACTCCTTGGGTATGCTACTGAATACCTTGGCTGAAGTGATGCAGCAGTACCCACCACAAAATAATGAACACGCAAAATCTTATGCGGTATTGGAGTATGAGGCGGCGCGTATTAATAGTGAGTTAATACAACTGTTGTCGCTTTATAGATTGGATCACGATCAGGTGCGAGCAGATATTGATGAGTGCATGGTGGTGGATGTGCTGAGTGAGCAGGTTGCTCGCAATCACGGTTTACTCCAAGCCCGACAGCTCGAGCTTGTGTTGCAGTGCGACGAGTCTTTATCGGGTTATTTCGATAGTGATTTGGTTGGGGGCGTAATCAATAATATTTTGGTGAATTGCGCCCGCTACTCTAGGCACAAGTTAATCCTGTCTGCTCAACAAACTGCCGAGGGGCTTTGTATTACCATTGAAGACGATGGGCCCGGCTATCCCCAAGATATGCTCAATGCATCTACCTTTGCAGAAACTCGCGCTAACTTTTCGAGTGGTCGGCCACATTTGGGTCTTATGTTCGCCAATAAAGTAGCACTTATGCATTGTAATAAAGCCCAACAAGGCTTTATTCGCCTGACCAATGACAGCCCATTGGGCGGGGGCTGCTTTAGGTTGTATTTGCCCTAAAAGTGGGCTAATTCGTCCGGATTCTTTTAAGTAGCTATAAATACCTAAAGAAAATAGGGCTTTATTATCTTGGTTTAATAAAAAGCCTAGGTGCGGTGCTTGAAAAGGGGGGGCACCTATAGCATCATCCAGCTTACATATTTTGCTTTAGGTTGTTTTTATTATGCTAAAGATTCGCTACAAAAATAATAAGTATAATTCAGTGTGGTTGGTGGAGCCCATGATTAGTGTTGGGCGTTCCGCAACCAATGATCTTGTTGTTGATGATCCCTATGTGGCAGACAAGCATTTTGAGGTTCATGTAACCCACGAAACCCTTACACTTAAAAACCTTCAGTCCCTCAAGCCTGTTCGTGTAAATACGGTTGATGTCATCGGGGCTTGTACCCTAAAGGTTGATGATGAAATCACCTTGGGTGCTATCGAATTGATCGTAATAGACCCTAAACGGGAGTCTAAAGTGAGCTCGCCAGATGCTGCTAATGCAACGCAAATGCGTGTTGTGCCCACGTCTGGCTGGGCGCTTAAAGCTAATCACACCGCTTTGGCAAATCGCGTTTTCCCTTTGAAAGATACTACCGTAATAGGGCGCTCTGCGGACTGTGACATAAGCCTTGCCGCTGCGCACCTATCCCGTCGTCATGCACAGTTACAGATTATTGACGGAGCTCTTTTTGTAAAAGACTTAGGTTCAGCTAACGGAACCTTCCTAAACGGTAAGCAAGTAATGGAGGCACGTGTAAAACGCGGCGATGAATTGCGTTTTGATGCCTTAACCTTTGGGGTTATGGGGCCTGCGGATGAAATGGCCAAAACTACCGTTCGTTCTATTCCTGTGCCCAATACACCTCCTGCGGCTAAGCCAGTTTCGGTAAAGCCCAATTCGGCTAATGATAAGTTCGCCACGCAACATAGCTTTGTTAAAAAAGAGAAGCCCTCAGCATCTGGCAGCTCCGGTAAGGGGGGGTTAATCGTATTGGCAATTTTGGCCGCCGTGGTTATTGCCGCGTTTATTTTTAAACGTTAATTGATTCAGTGAAAATTTATTTGTATTCCACTCTTGGTTGTCATCTCTGCGAGCAGGCAAAGGTTATTTTGTGGCCGTTATTGTTGAAATATCAATTTCGTTTGGCGGAAATTGATATTTCAACCAGCGATGAAATGATCGAAAACTACGGCACGCGTATTCCAGTTTTGAGTGTTGGAGATGATTTTGCTGAATTGAACTGGCCGTTTACACCAGAGCAGGTTGATCGTTATTTTGCGGAGCTTGCTGGTGATTAATAGCGTTTTTATGTAGGTCTCATTTATTTTTCTCGCCCCATTTTTCTCTCTCCTGTGCTCAAATCGTCAATCCTTGTATTCACCCATTCTTAAATGCTTATATAAATCTGCGTTAGGTGTTCGGCATTAATGTGTTTGCTGCGCGAAATGCTACCTACTAATGAAAGGTGGTGAAGTGTAGTTGGATATAAGTGCTATATAAGTTGGGGCTCCAATATTGCCACTGATTTCGACGCTATAAATCTAGCGTACTGGTTTAACTGACCTATACTGATTTAAGGCTTGGGCGTGTCCCGCTCAAAAAATATACTTTTAGTCGTTACAAAGTGGCTATTGAATGTCTAAATTACTGGATTCCATTGATCAGCGCACTCGGTTGGTAGGTGAAAACCGCCTCGAATTGTTGATGTTTCGTTTGCGCGGGCGTCAGCTTTTTGCCATCAATGTATTTAAGGTGCAAGAAGTGGTTAAGGTGCCTGTGTTGCGCGCCGTACCTCACAGCCATCCGCATGTGAAGGGGGTTGCTTACTTGCGTAATCAAACCGTTCCAGTGATTGATTTAAGCGCAGCTATTGGTGCAGGCCCCTTAACCGATATGGAAAGTGCCAATCTCATTGTTGCGGAATACAATCGCTCGGTTCAGGCGTTTCTCATTGGTGCGGTGGATCGCATTATTAACCTTAATTGGGAGTTGATTTTACCTCCCCCTAAGGGCACAGGTCGTGGCCATTTTTTAACGGCCATTACGCGCTTGGATGATCAGTTAGTTGAGATTTTGGATGTTGAGCGCGTTCTGGCCGATATTATTCCTTACAACACTCAAGTGTCTGACGAGGTACTAGATAGCGATTTGGCGATTGAAGCCAAAAAACGCAAACTTAAAGTGTTAATGGCCGACGACTCGCCAACCGCTGTTAAACAAGTACAGGCGACACTGCAGAATTTAGGCATTGAAGTTGTTTATGTGCAAGACGGCTTACAGGCGCTGAAGCAATTGCAGCTGTGGGTGCGCGAAGGCCGCAGTATAGACGAAGAAATCTTCATGCTGATCACCGATGCGGAAATGCCGGAAATGGACGGCTACCGATTAACTGCAGAGGTGAGAAAGGATCCTGCACTGAAAGATCTTTATGTGGTTTTGCATACATCCTTAAGCGGTAGTTTTAATAAGGCTATGGTTGAAAAAGTAGGCTGTAATGATTTTCTCTCTAAATTCCAGCCGGATGAATTGGCTAAAGTAGTGCAAAAGCGCTTACGAGACGTTATCAAACTCTAATAAAAAATATCCCCTCTCGGGGTATTTTGTATCCATAGTGATGTTCCTCACAACTCTCTAGCGGCTTCTTGCGGTGTAATAAACGGCTGCTTGGTACCTGTGCGATAGGCGTAAATAACGGCGAAGGATAAAACATTCTGCACATAGAAACGTGTTTCTTTGTAGGGAATAGTCTCTATCCATACATCGTAAGGCAGTTTCACATCGTTTTTATTCATCCACTTCTTTACCCGTGAAGGGCCCGCGTTGTAAGCAGCAGCAGCGAGAATTCGATTACCGGAAAATGAACCTAGTAATTGATTCAAATAGCGGCTGCCCAAGTCAATGTTTTTATCGGCTTGTAATAAATCCTGTGGTCTATATACAAGGCCGGCTTTCTTGGCGGTTTCCTTGGCTGTCGTTGGCATCAACTGCATTAAGCCCATAGCGCCTACTGGCGATTTTGCATCGCTATTAAACGCACTTTCTTGCTTGGCAATAGCGAACACAAAGTGTGGGTCAATCGATGTTTGGCGCGAAGCAGCTTTAACATGCTCATGAAAGGGGATGGGAAAACGAATTGATAGCTCATCCCAATACTCTGAGTCCTGCATAGTTTGTATCGCCTGACGATACCAACCCCAGCGATCTGCCAAACGGCTTGCCGCAACCATCTCTTCGGTCGTGGGTAAACGATTGGTCGTAAAGCTCCACTCGCGGTTTGCCGAGGCTAATTCACCCAACAAATAAAACTCGCGAGCGCGCTGAATCCCAGGTTCGGCTTCAATTTTGGTCATGAGCTCTTTAGAAAGTGGCAGCGGTTTGTCGAGTAAGCTGTAGTCTATTCCCAATTTATCCGAGGCTAAAAAGCCATAGAAGCTGCGTGTAGCAGCAACGCCCGCATAAAGATCTTTAGGGGTTTTCCCATTGAGCTCTTTAATTTTAAGTTGTTCCATAATACGCGCTTGCCAGTAAGCCCAGCGCTCAGTTTTTTGGCTTTCTGCGGGCAGACGTAGCAACCAGCTATAGGCTTTCTCCCAGTCCTGTTGTTGCAGCGCTTCGCGAATTAAGGCTTCTAATAACTCGGGGTGGCTGAGATCTGGCGTTGCTGAAACCAGCTCCGCAGCGGCTTGGCTGTGATCCTGACGAATTAATTGGCGGGCGATAGCATAGGCAATATGAGTTTTTTCATGAACGGTAAAATCACGGCGTTTTGAGTAGCTACTCCACAGTTCTGCGGCTTCTACGGCATTGGTTTCTGCGTATTTTTCAAGCCCGAGTGCAATACTTGCGCGGGTTTCTGGTGTAGGTGTTTTGAACTGTTCTGGTTGCAATATCAAACGCGGGTTCTGCGCAACATTTTCATAGAGTAGGGCTGGAGCCTGTTGCGTATGTGGCATTTCCTGCAGCAGGCTTACTGCAAGGCTAATCTCATCGGCCTTAACCGCTTTGAGGTGGCGATTCCAGAGTAGAGCCGGTGTTAAGTAGCCAGCGTCTTTCCAATCCCTAAATACTGGGTCGCAAGCAGCAGATTGTGGTTTTTCAATATTCCATAGCGCTTCAACTTCTTTAAATGCCGTTTTGTCACCAGTAGCGAGCCGTGCACGTAAATTCAAGCAGGCCAGTTCTGGGTCGGTTAGATTGCTGTCGTAAAAACGGCGGTACTCTGGCCATTTTTCTTTAATTGCCAAGGCGCGCAACCAGCGGTGACGTAAGCGTTCGGCTGAAAAAGAAGTGGGATAACGATTAAAAAATTGCTCAACTTCTTTAGTCGGAAGTGCCATCAGGCGCTCGCCCAGCTCTTGGTATTCTAAATAGGGTAAGAGCGGATAATTTTTTAGGTGCGGTAATAGCTCTTTATAGCGCGTGAACTGTTTTTTTTCTAAGGCAGTTTGCGCTGCCAAGTAATAGCTGCGCTCTGTTTTGCGTGCATTTGAAACAGGCGCTTCAACACTTGCAACGGGAATGCTTTTTTTTGTTTTAGCGGTTTTGGATTTTGCTTTAGTATCAGGCGCGGCCTGTGCCAGAGCGCAGATAACGAAACTCAGCAGAAGGCTCTTGCTGATCAGGTGAAACGAACATCGGACTTGCATTGCTAAACCTCAAAAAAATGTCGGCGATATTTTTCTATTAGCTCTGCTAATCAGGGGGATACACAGTCTTGCAAATAGACGAACAAATGCGGTTATTCTAGTACGCAGTGCGTGTGAACAAAAGGCTTGGCTATCATTGAGCATGAATTAGTAAAAATCTTGGCGTCAATGTAATGTAAATGCGCCATAACTGTTTACGAGAATTAATGGCTGAGCAAAATTCAAGCAGCAAGAATTTTATTTTCGCTTAGTACTAGCGCGTGATAATTTTGTACAAAAGTATCGATTTCGGCGATATTTTTGTGCGTTAGTTGATCGTTTTGGTCGTCTCTAGCGCAGTAGTAACTGGCCCAAGATTGGGCGAGTTCATAGACGCTAGGGTTGTAGGGCAATATGAGTTCATGGTGCTTATAAATCATCCACGCAACACCTGTGGCATAAGACAAGTTTACGATGAGTTCATGGTGGGGGTTTTTTAAAAATTGCTGCTGGCTTGCTAAGCCGCGAAGCGTTGATGCCAAGTTGGGATCATTGATTAAAAACTTATCCCAAATCTGAGTGTGAGTTCTGGCAGAGATACGGTAGAGCCCAAGACCATTGTCACTCTCGCTATGTAGTCGAAAGCCAAGCTGTGATTCCTGCGCTGCAGTTCCTAAGAGTAGATTTTCAGCGTTCTGGGACCATTCACCCAAAGCCTCTAGGGTGGGGCGAATAATCGCTTCGCGCAAATCGTTCGTGTATATGCTCATAGTCACCTCAGTCTTGCCTTCAGAGTAAGTCTAGCGTTTTAAAACCTTGGCGCTTGGTGTTTTGCAAATTCATTTTCAGGCAGGGGGAGCGCCAGTTTATTGGCCAAAGAGAATGATCTAGGCCAATGCGTAAACTACTGCAATGGCTAAGCCAAAATTGGCGTATTTAGGAGAGATTTTTAGGCTTTTGGGTGGTTTGTGAGCAGGTGTTGGGGTTAATAGTCAAAAATGGATAAATTCTGGTTTTACTTATGTCAATTTGGCAGTTTAATCTATACTGCAGTCAGGCAATATTCTCGGCGAACCTAGGCGGATTTTATAAGCTGCTTGGGTTTTGCATTAACGGTCAACGTCTAATCATACATGTGCCATAACAACAACTACCTTGAGCGGAAAGCACCTATCCATGCAAGATAAGACTCCATCGTTTATTCATGGCATTTCTTTCCAATTAGCCAAAATAGGTATTATTTTGGCTTTTGTACTCAGCTTTGTAATGAGCTTTATTCAAACGTCATTTGATTACATAGAACAGCAAAAAGAGCTGAATAAATTTATTAATCAAGTGATAGCAGTAGCAAAGCCACCAGCGGCGCGTTCAGTCGCAACGTTGGATGAAGAGTTGTCCGATGAAGTTGTGAATGGCTTACTCAAGTACGGCTTTATTTATGAAGTTGTTATCGCGGATGAGCAGGGCACCATTCTTTCACAAGCGATTACTCCGCGCGACCCCGCTAATACCCATTGGCTAACGCAAAAAATTTCTGAACCTATTTTAGAGTATAAAGATACCTTGGCTATTCCCGGTTATGCAGAGGGAACTACCGGTAGCATTCGTTTTAAAGTCGATATGGATAAATGGTTAGCCCCATTTTATGGGCGTGCCTATACCAATATGGTATTTGGTGTGTTGCGTAATATGGTGTTGGTACTGTTGTTGTTTATTGTTTTCTACATCACCCTCACCAAGCCGCTCGTAAAGCTCGCGCGCGAAATTAATAATATCAATCCCGATCACCCGGGTGTCCATCGTTTAACGATGTTGCCGCCTAAGCGCCGCGATGAGCTTTCGCAATTAATTGCCAACTCTAATCATCTGTTGGATATTGTTGAGTTGTCACTTGCTAAGCGTCGTGCAGTTGAGCTTGCATTGCGTAAAAGTGAAGAACATCTGCGTCAAATTATTGATAATCTTCCGGTGATGATTGGTGCGCGCAATATTGCTGGTTACTATTTATTTGCCAACAAAGCCTTAGCCGATGAATTGGGTTTTACTCCAGATCAAATGCGCAATTTACATGTGCGCCAACTGCTCAAAAATTCTGTCTTTGATATAGATACCATGCTCCAAAACGATTACCGAGTGATTCGCGGTAACGAGGAGTTGGACGTAATTGAAGAGCGATTTATTACCGCTACAGGGAAACAATTATTTTTGCAAACTCATATTATGCCTTTGGCATTTTATGATGAGAAGGTTGCTCTGATTGTATCGGTAGATATTACCGACCGTAAACACGCTCAGGCTAAAATGGAATTTATGGCGCATCACGATTCGCTGACTGGCTTACCCAATCGCTTACAGTTGGTTGAGCGGCTTGAACATGAATTGCGTCGAGCTGAGCGTCATTCTTATTTCGGTGCGGTTTTATTTATCGATTTGGATCAATTTAAAAACATTAACGATTCCTTGGGGCACCCAGTGGGAGATCGTGTGTTGCAAGAAGTGGCTGTACGTTTGCAGAATTCTGTTCGCGATGAAGACTTAGTGGCGCGTTTGAGTGGTGATGAATTCGTGGTTGTACTCACCGTGTTAGATCAGAACATTGAAACAGCCGCTCTGCGTGCCGGTGAAATCAGTGAAAAAATTCGTACCGTAATTTCGCAGCCCTGCATGTACGATAATATGGAGCTGCGCGTTACTTGCAGTGTAGGCGTAGTTATTTATCCCGATAAAAATAATTCGGTACACGAGCTTTTACGTTATGCCGATACAGCTATGTATCAAGTAAAAGAGAAAGGCCGCGATTCGATAGAGTTCTTTAATGAAGAGATGGCCGATAAAGTGAGCCGTCAGTTGGTGATGGAAGGCGATTTACATCGCGCGCTAGATGAACAGCAATTCAAATTACATTATCAGCCCAAAATTGATGTGATGACGGGGTTTGTAGTAGGCGCCGAAGCCCTATTGCGTTGGGTTCATCCTATTAAAGGCAATATATCGCCAATAGATTTTATTCCAGTGCTTGAAACCTCGGGCATGATTATTGATGTAGGTCAGTGGGTAGTAGAGGAATCATGCAAGGCGCTTGAGCGTTGGAATAAACTTGGGTTGTGGCGCGACGGCACTCGTTTGAGTGTCAATATCAGCCCGCGTCAATTCCGCCGCACGGCATTTGTTGACGATGTTGTACAAACCTTAAATAAGCACAAAATTCCAGACAATTCATTGGATATGGAAATTACCGAAGGTATTGTCATTCAGCGTGTGGACGAAGCTATTACCACCATGACTGTTTTGTCTGAGTATGGCATTAGCTTCTCTCTAGATGATTTCGGTACCGGTTATTCTTCCATCAGCTATCTTAAACGTTTACCTGTCAGTACCTTAAAAATTGATAGGGGGTTTGTACGCGATATTATTGAAGATCGTAACGACCGTGTTTTGGTTGAAACCATTATTACGATGGGGCGTTTGTTAGATATGGAGCTGGTTGCAGAGGGCGTTGAGCAGCTAGATCAGTTAAAAATATTACAACAATTTGGCTGCCATTATTATCAAGGTTACTTATCAAGCCCCGCTGTCAGCATTGAAGAGTTTGAACGTATTTTGGCTAAAGATGCCAAAAGCCGTGAGCAAAATTCTTCTATCGTTTAACTGGAAAAAACTAAACTTCAAAGCTTGTAGCTTTAGCGGATGCGTACAGGCGCTTCTGAAAACTTAATACAGTCTGCCCAATAGATAAGGCACTACAGTTTCAACCCGCATAATTCGTTCTCCCAAATTTACCGCCGTAAATCCACATTTCTCTAGCAAATTAATTTCGTAAGGAATAAATCCGCCCTCGGGGCCAATGGCCAACGTAATCGCATAATCAATTTGTGCGGGGCAGGGCAAATCTGTATAAGGATGTGCAACTAGCGCGCGAGTTTCTCCAACAATAGTCTGCAAATCATCTTCTACAAAAGGCTTGAAGCGTTTAATTAAATGCACTTCTGGCATCTGTGTATCGCAACCTTGTTCCAAACCGAGTAATAAGTGCTCTTTAATTGCAGTCTCGTCCAAAAGAGGAGTTTGCCAATAGCTTTTTTCAACACGATAGGAATTAATTAAATAAATTTTCTTAACGCCAAGTGTTGCCAGTGTTTGCAATGTACGCTTTAACATTTTGGGGCGGGGCAGAGCTAACACTAAAGTGACGGGTAGTGGTTTGGGTGAGGCTTGCGTTAGGGTAATAGTTAAATGAATTTCGGCTTGATTAAATAAGGCTACTTCACCAGTACCAATTTGGCCGTTAATAAGCCCAACTTTTAATGTATCGCCAAGTTTAATTTGGTGGATATGGGTGATGTGTTCTAAACGTCGCCTATCGCGAATAGCAATTAAATTCTCGCCAATGAAATCAGCTTCTGAAAATAAAACGAGATTCATAAGTGATACTCAAGCGCCAAATGGCGTCCCCACCAGGAATTGAACCTGGATCGCCCGCTTAGGAGGCAGGTGCTCTATCCATTTAAGCTATGAGGACTAGATGTTGAAAATATGCGCAGCCATGCAAACGCGCGCGCATTGTATGAATTTTCAGATGAGAAGCAAAGGGGTTGGTAAGAGAGAGTTGTGTGGAAGGAAGATATAAGTGCTTTGCTTGCAACAAGCAAAGCACTTATGGAGTTTAAGCTTTTACAACGGTGTGTGAACCACTGTGATTGGTGGTTGAGCCTTTTTGCGTATAGAGCGAGGGTGCTGCAACTTGGCCACGGAGTAAATTTAACAGGTGCGATAAGGTTTGCTTGGAGCGATTAATCATTTTGCCGTTAATCTCATTGGCGGTTTGGCACTCAATGAATTCATTGGTCAGTGTTTGCCATTCTGGGATTAGGGCTAGGGTTAAAGCATCTCGGCTTAAAAAACTATTCCAGCCCGCTAAATCGGTTGGCAAACCTGCATTACGTAAGACTTGTTCCCGTTGTTTGGCGGTAAAGGACAGGTTGCCGAGCAAATGATCTTTTAGGCTGACAATCTCTTGCATACCCTCTAGTTTGCGCTGCTCAAGTAGTTCTCGCTCTTTCAAGAGGAGAGCTTTGAGTTGCTTAATGGCTTCGGCATCTTGTGCCAGCATATCGCGAAAAAGTTGGGCGTTAAGAGACATAGCAACCTCACTATTAAGAGTTTGACCACTGTTGGGGGAGCGGTCAATAACGGACGAAATCGATATGAACGGTTTTAGGCTAAAACGATTTAGCCTAAAAGCTCATCTTGATTGAGCATGTTTTCAGCAATGCGCTCTGGATTGATTTCAAAGCGACCTTCGGCAATAGCCTGTTTAATGGCCGCAACGCGATCCATATTGACATCGGGTAAGTTGCTGATTTTGGTTTGCAGGCGCACCAAGTTTTGCGCTTCTGAGCTGAGCACAACATTGTCTTTGTTGCTCGGCTCGGTTTTCGCGGCAGGTGCTGATTGAGTTTTGTTGCTCGGCGCGGCTACTACCGGCGCTGAGCTTCGGCTGCGGTTGGCACCGCCAGACGAGTTAATGTTATTTGTATCTATAACCATGATGTCGTTCCCCAACGATTGCTATGAGTTCAAAGAGGCCGTTGATAATAGGTTTCTATAAATCAGGGCTTCCCTATGAGGGTTGTCGGCCATTTGCCTTGGAACTTTAGCAAGTTTTTTGACTTTTTGATCTTTTAAGCTTGGTATTTTCATGTTGAGCTTAATCTCGGTTTTACAAAGTGGTCTGTACTGTCTACAAAATGCTTTGGACTTTGCCAACGCCTACAACTCTTGCGTTAATAATACGCGCCGATTGGTTGTTTTTAACGCGTATTTGCTGACCAATACGGCCATCACTAACCGCAGTAGCACTGGTTCTAACACGAATTTCACCGGCACTGGATTCCATGCTAACGACATCGCCACGTCTAATAACGAGGGGTGCATCTAGCGCAGAGTTGCGAAACGTTTCACCCTTATTAACAGCAAACTTAATTTCTTTACCGATAATTGCTTCCGGCGTTAACGCAAAACCAATGCGCAAATCGCCAACATCTTTAATTTCGCTGCTTAAATCGGCAGCGCTAACCAAGTCGCCGCGTTGCAAATTGCGGCCAGCCACTGCCACTGAGCGGTAAACCTTTGCCTGAGCAGGGACTAAAATTGTCCAAGTTGAGGCAGCGTTACAGCTAACTTGTACATTGATATTGCCACCGGTTTTGCTGGTGTCTTTCAGGTTCAGAACAAGTTCTTGGTTGCATTTGCTTAAGCGCAAACGACTGTCGAGCTTACCGACTCTAACCTCAATTTTCTCTGCATTCGCGCCACTGTATTCATCTGTCAAAAACTGGGCGACTTTTGATCTAATGCCTTCAATACTCTCTATAGGTGCCTGTGCATTGGCGCTTTGGCACAAGCCGATTACCACTATGCTGGCTAAGCCTAGGCTGCTAAAGATTTGTTTTAACGGCTTAGCACTTTTTTTGAAAAAGAAAATTCTATAAAAACTACGAAATTTCATAATTTGTCCTATCCTCAATTAGGCAGATTGCTGCTTTTGAACAAAAATACAAAGTTTCATCTGCAATCAACCTAAAGAGTGACGGCTTTCAGCCGTAAAAGCTTTCTTAGATGATAAAAGCAAAGACTATGCCGATATCACTAACTGTAAGAAGTCCGCTTAAAAAGGCGACATAAAATTAAGCAAGTTGCTGTGATCGCACAGGAGCTTGGGAGCTGTGAATTCCGTTAGATTAAAAAAGAGGTGGTGGCATGGCCGGTGTAATGGATAGCGTCAACCAACGCACGCAACTGGTTGGGCAAAATCGTCTGGAGTTATTGTTATTTCGGCTGGGCAGCCAACAGTTATATGGTATTAACGTCTTTAAGGTTAAAGAAGTACTCCAATGTCCTCCTTTAAATGCCATTCCTGGGCGTAACTCGGTTGTGCGCGGCGTTGCCCATATACGCGGTGGTACCATTCCTATTATGGATATGAACCTTGCTATTGGTCGTAGAGAGTTGCCGGATCTAGATAATTGTTTTGTCATCATCACTGAATATAACCGCACAGCGCAGGGCTTTTTGGTGCGTTCAGTTGAACGTATTGTGAATATGAACTGGGGTGATATTCATCCTCCACCCAAAGGTGCTGGTAGAGAACATTATTTAACAGCGGTTACTCAAGTAGATGGCCAGTTAGTAGAGATTATCGACGTAGAAAAAATCCTCGCAGAAGTATCCCCCGTTAAAGAAGATGTCAGTGCGGGTGTTATTGAAGACGGTATTGCCGATAAAGTTGTGCAAAAACACGTATTAATTGTGGATGACTCGACTATTGCGCGTAAGCAAATTCAACGCGTAGTAGAAGGCATGGGCATTCGAACGACCATTAAAAAGGATGGTGCGGAGGCGCTTGCTTATCTGAAAAGTATTTTGGCAGAAGGCAAAGATCCCTACGCTGAATTGGTTATGATTATTTGCGATATTGAAATGCCGGAAATGGATGGTTATACCTTTACCGCAGAGGTCCGCAATCACCCCGACTTGAAAAAATTACACATTGTGCTGCACACATCGCTCAGTGGGGTGTTTAACGAAGCCATGGTTCGCAAAGTGGGCGCAGATGATTTCTTGGCAAAATTCCACCCGGATGAGTTGGCGCGTCGCGTTAACGACCGAGTGCTCGCCATTACCGGTGAAAGTATTCTGCCGCCAGTAGAGCAATAATGCCGATGGCAAGAGTCAGTAGAGCTATGCTCATTAACGCAAGGTAGTACTGCTAATAGCCGCAGTGATAAAGAGCAGCCGTTATAAAGAGCACTTATGATAAATAAAGACGCCAATATGAATAATGATGTGTTTGCCAAATTGGCATCGCGGGATAGTGTAGATCAGGCTGAGTTTGATCAGTTTAGGCAGTTTTTGGAGGATGCCTGTGGGATTTCGCTGGGTGACAACAAGCAATACTTGGTCACTAATCGCATGCGGCGTTTGATGGACGAGCATAAAATCGCTAACTTTGGCGATTTGGTTCGTAGCCTCAAGCAAGGCCTTCATCGCAAGCTGAAAGAAGAAGTTATCGACGCAATGACAACCAACGAAACCTTTTGGTTTCGCGATGTGTACCCCTACGATCATCTGAAAAACAACCTTTTCCCTCAGTTGATGGGGCCAAACAACAAGGCATTTGGCCCCTTGCGGGTCTGGTCTGCAGCCTGTTCATCTGGCCAAGAGCCTTATTCCATTAGCATGATGGTTGAAGAGTTTAAGCAAAAAAATATGGGTAGCTTAGCGCGTCAAGTACAAATTGTAGCTACTGACTTATCTACCACTGTGCTTGAACAGGCGCGGCTCGGGGAATACGACAAGTTGTCGGTTATGCGCGGTTTATCCAATGAGCGGTTGGATAAGTTCTTTGATAAAACCCCAGCGGGTAATTGGCGTGTTAAATCCTTGTTGCGGGATAGAATTGATTTTCGCCCGATTAACCTAATGGATTCTTACACTGGCTTAGGTAAGTTCGACATAGTGTTTTGCCGCAATGTGTTGATTTACTTTAACGCTGATTTAAAGCGTCAAATTTTGCAGAAAATTCATGCTTCTTTAAAACCGCAGGGGATTCTGTATTTGGGGTCATCGGAAGGGCTGGCTGGCGCGGCGGATTTGTTTGAGATGGTGCGCTGTGAGCCGGGGATTCTTTACAAGGCGATTTGATTCTTTAAAAAGGCGATTTGATTCGTTAACAAGTTGAATATTAGGCGTAAAAACTTGAAAGCCGCCATCTTTAGGAGATGGTGGCTTTTTGTTGTCCTGGATTTTCAAGGTGAGCTTAAGTAACCACCTCATAAACCTCCAGCGGCAAACCATCTGGATCCGCAAAAAATGTGAATTTTTTCCCCGTATATTCGTCAATTCGGATTGGTTCAACCACCACACCTTTCTGCTCTAAATCCCTTTTTACCCGCTCAACATCGGCAACTGCAAAGGCCAAATGACGTAACCCACAGGCTTCTGGGCGGGAGGGGCGTTCGGGCGAATTAGGGAACGAAAATAACTCCAGTTGAGCGCCATCAGCGATCAATAAATCAAGCTTATAAGACTGGCGTTCGGTGCGATAGGCTTCTGCAATGATCCTAAACCCCAATGTTTGGCTGTAAAAATACTTAGAGCGTTCGTAGTCAGAACAGATAATGGCGACATGGTGAATAGCTAAAAACGGCATGGTGATACTCGCGAGGAGAAAAAGAGTTGGTGTCTACTTTGCCATAAAGCGATGGTGGTCAGTTAATTTTCGCGGGTTTCTTAAGGTTGATTTTGCCTTGCCGATCCAAGCGGAAAACCCTTGCCGCTTTATCTCTTTGCCGGTTTTGCTCTTGCCGTTTATCTCGCCAGAAATTAGTAAAAACTTCAATTAAAACAAGGGGATATAAAATTTTGTGAGTTTGGCATAAGCGTTGCAATCTATTTTGTAACCACGGTTAATGGGCAAAGCCCTTAAACCAAATTACTCAATTGAGAATTTAGCCATGTCCATATCATTCGAGTCAGCTCTGGGAATTCACGAAAGCGCATTGCGTGTACGTGGGCAGCGTGCGGGTGTTTTGGCGAACAACTTGGCCAATATTGATACCCCCAATTACAAAGCACGCGATCTGGATTTCAAAGGAATCCTTAACCGCAAAACGGCGGAATCCAATTCATTTAACTTGCAGGCTACCAATGAGCGTCATATCGCTATGGGAACTGCGTTTGGTGAAGATGCTGACTTGTTGTATCGCACCCCGCAGCAAGCTTCTATCGATGGCAACACCGTTGAAGATCAAATTGAGCACGCGGAGTACATGAAAAACGCATTGGCATTTCAGGCGAGTTTTCAGTTTTTAAACAGTAAATTTCAAGGTTTGAAATCAGCGATTCGCGGTGACTAAGGCTTGCTGAATTAATTAAATTTATTTCAACTATTTATTGAATTACATACTGATTCACCTACTGATAGAAGCGAGAAACATCATGGCACTGGGAAACATTTTTGACATAGCCGGCACAGGAATGAATGCGCAAAGTTTGCGTTTAAATACCACTGCGAGCAACTTGGCAAATGCGCAATCTGCCAGTTCAAGTGTTGATCAAGTGTATCGCAGCCGTCAGCCAGTGTTTGCCGCCATTCAGCGCCAAGCTATGCAGCAATCATTAAATGGCGATAGGACTATTAACGAAGAAGATGCGAATGCCGGCGTTCAAGTGTTAGGTATTGTTGAAAGCGATGCGCCTTTACAACGTCGCTATGAACCAACGCACCCCAAAGCTGATAAAGAAGGTTATGTGTATTACCCCAACGTAAATGTTGTAGAAGAAATGACAAATATGATTTCAGCTTCACGTTCATTTCAAATGAATGTGGAGGTTATGAACTCTGCGAAACAAATGGTTCAACGCGTTCTTACTTTAGGTCAATAATAGGCCGTTAGTAGGTAAGCTTTCTGGATCAAAAAGGTGAATTGAAATGAGTAACATAACCAACACCCAATCCGCAACCGATGTGTTGAGCAGCTACGGCATTGACAAAAACAAGGCTGCAGTACCCGCAAAAAAAACCAATGATCTCGGTCAAGACGCGTTTTTACAATTGATGATTACGCAAATGAAAAATCAAGATCCTTTGGCGCCACAAAGCAATTCTGAATTCGTAGCTCAGCTTGCACAATTCAGTTCAGTGCAAGGTCTTGAAAAATTAAATACCAGTTTCAATAGTTTCAGTAGCGGTTTCCAATCTAATCAGGCGTTGCAAGCAAGTTCTCTGGTTGGGCGTTCAGTGAGCGTAGAAACCAACACCAGCATGTTAACTGCAGGCGGCATTATTTCTGGCAGCGTAAATATTCCCGCAACCACCTCTGATTTAAAAATAAATATTTATGATTCCAAGGGTGCTTTAGCTGCAACGGTTCCGTTGGGTGCAGTTCAGAAAGGCGATACAACTTTCCGCTTTGATGGTCAAGATATGGAAGTCAACGGCAAGTTGATAGATTGGACAGCAGGTGCAAAAGCGTTACCGGCAGACACCTACAAATTTGAAGTTTTGGCAACACAAGATGGTAAAGCACAACAACTTGCTACAAATTTAAGCGCTAATGTAAATAGCGTCACCATTGGTACGGATGGAAAATTAGTATTAAATCTAGCCGGTCTTGGTGCCATGGATCTCAGTAAAGTTAAACAATTTAACTAAGTAATTCGTTAAGTATTTTCGTACATAAAGCAGTGAACTATCGTAATAAACTATTTAATGACTAGCCGCTAGACATTAGCCACTAGCAACTCAACAGTAGGAGCACGTCATGTCATTTAACACAGGCCTAAGCGGTATTCGCGCCGCAAACACAGACTTAAGTGTAACCGGCAATAACATTGCAAACGCAGGCACCATTGGCTTTAAAAGCTCGCGTGCTGAGTTTGGTGATGTATATACCAGTTCATTGTTGGGTGGTGGCTCTAATGTTCCCGGTAGCGGTGTTACCACTTTGACTTTGCGCCAAGCTTTTGGTCAGGGCAATTTAAAATTTACGCAAAACGCGATGGATTTATCCGTTAATGGCGCCGGATTTTTTGTGTTAAATGGCAATGACGGCCAACTATTTTCACGTGCAGGTGCATTTGGTTTAGATAAAGACGGCAATATTGTGAATAGCACGGGTGCAAATCTACAAGGGTTTTTAGCGGATGCCGATGGCGTTGTAGGCGGCATATTGTCAGATCTAAAAGTGGATGTTAATACTCAAGCTCCGCGTCAAACCACTGGGGTCAATTCAGCATTTAACGTGGACGCAAATCAAAAAGTTTTGAAGACTACAGGAAATAGTTTTATCAGCAATGGTTCTGCCGTAGGTGTTGGTAAAACGGGTTTGAAAGCAGCGACTACAACATTTACTACCTTAACGCCAACTATTCCATCTACAGCTGGTGTGTTAACAACGCCTATCGACTTTGCGGCAACACCTACCACGTTCAATTTAACTTTGGCTAATTCAAGCCCCGTAGCAGGCGGTACGGTTGCTATTAATTTAAATTCATCAACGGTAACAAAATTACAGGAAGTGGCTGATTTAATTAACAGCGCAATTTATACCGCTTCGGTTCCTATTAATGTACAGGCTGTGGTGAACGGTGTAGAGATCGAGTTTCGAGACGCAACCAAGGGTGTTGGGTCTACTATTACAATTGATACTATAACAGGCACAAATGATCTGTCGGATGCATTGACCGGTGCACCTGCATCCACGCCAGGTATTCCAAAAGTAACCAATGGGTACCTTGCACAAACTTTGGTGATTGAAGGGCCTTCGGGTGCAACAGTTAATTTCACTAGCATTGCTGGCGAAGCTGCTGCTCAAACTGCATCCAAGTTAAATGATTTGGCGGGTATTAGTGCTACAGCAACTACAACAGCCACTATTCTGAAGGATGACTCAGCAACACTTGGTCTCGAGTTTGACAATACCAATGGGAACTTATTTTTAAATGGCGTGCGTTTAACTGCATTAACTATGGCTGGCTTAGCAACTCAAATTAATGGTTTAACATCATCAACGTTACCGGGTATCTCTGCAACGGTTAATGAAACGGGTGATTTGGTCTTAGACTCAAAAGTAGGAAGTGACTTAAATTTTTCGTTTAGCGATAAAGATGCCGATGGCAATACGGTAGCCGCGGGCACGGTCACTGTGGTGGGCGCTGATGGTCTCGCGCAACCTGCTTTAAATAGTTTGACTGACGCCATAGTTGTAGGCGGTAGTTTAAAAATTGTGATGGAGTCGGGTTATTCCATTCAAAGCACCACCCCCGTGGTTGGCAATTTATTTGCGCCGCTCACGGCAGCCAGTTTTACGCCTGTCTTAATCAATGCTTTTGATCCCGATGACTCTAAAACCTATAACCATGCCACATCTTCCACGGTATATGACAGTCTTGGTAATGCGCATGTAATGCGTTCTTATTTTGTCAAAGAAAAGTACGATATTAACGACCCTACTACATCGCCAAATCATTGGAAAATGAATGTTCAAATTGATGGTCAGAATGTTGGCGATCCAGATCCAAGTTTGCCATCGCCAGAGAATACCTTACCGACCATGGCTGCCTATGATGTCTACTTTTCAGCAGATGGCACGCTCAATACAACCTTGACCGATACTTTGTTAATTTCAAATTGGACACCTATAGGTGCCGATGGCAAGCCCCTAGGTGCATTGCCACCTTTAAATGTGTTGCAGGGCGGAACCATTCCGGTCGCTGAGCCGCCTGCAAGCTCTAACTTTGTGATTGATCTTTCTGGCTCAAGCCAATTTGGCAGTGCCTTTTCGGTGGAAAGTCTTGATCAGAATGGTTACACAACAGGTCGTTTAGCAGGCTTGGATGTAGATAGTAAGGGTATTCTGTTTGCTCGCTTTACCAACGGTGAGGCACAAACCTTAGGGCAGGTTGCCTTAGCTAACTTTAATAACATGGAAGGCCTAAAACCTATAGGCAACTCCATGTGGGCACAAACCTTTGAAACAGGCGAAGCCGTGATAGGTGCTCCAGGTTCATCGTCTTTGGGCAACATCACCTCAGGTGCGCTGGAAGAATCGAATGTGGATCTTTCGGAGGAGTTAGTTAACTTGATTATTGCGCAGCGTAACTATCAAGCGAACGCCAAAACCATCGAAACGGCTAATGCGACAACTCAGACGATTATTAACTTGAGGTAATAAACTGCACCCCCTCCCTGCCTCCCCCTTGAAAAAGGGGAGGAGTGGAATATCACTCTGCACTTAACAAGCGCGAGCTGTTAGCCCCTCCCTCTTTTCAAGGGGGAGGTTGGGAGGGGGTGCTTTTACATTTTGAGAAAAGGACTGTCTTCACAAGCCGGCAAACAGCGGAAGTTGTTTGCCGTTTGCCGCTTTTCCTATTCGTGTTGCTGTGTTGCTCCCTTCTAAAAATTCATTATTTTTCAATTGGTTATATTCTGTTCTGGCAGTGCCGATGGTATGTCACGTACTTGGCACCCCTCTTGCAAAACTCCGTGTAACGGCAAATCTGCCAAAAAAATAGCGCTTAGTTTGTTCGTTAAAACTAAGTCTCATGCGGAGAACATATCGTGGACAGAGCGCTCTATATCGCCATGACCGGTGCCAAGAACAACATGATGGCGCAAGGCATTCGTGCCAATAACATGGCCAACCTTAATACCGCTGGTTTTAAAGCCGATTTTGAGCAATCGCGCAGTATGGGTGTGTACTATGGGGATGGCCAACCAACTCGAGCCTACGCGCTCACGGAAACCCCCGGCGCTGATTTTGAATCTGGCCCCATGATGACCACGGGTAACCCTATGGATGTTGCCATCCAAGGTGAAGGCTTTATCGCTGTACAAGCGCCCGATGGCAGCGAAGCCTATACCCGCGCTGGTAATTTGGCTGTAGATGCCACAGGCACTTTGCGCACTGCTAATGGTTTACCTGTTATTGGTAATGCTGGCCCTATTGCCTTGCCCCCCTTAGACAAAATGGAAGTAGGTGCGGATGGCACTATTTCTGTTATTGCACTGGGGCAAACCGCTGAAACCATGGTGGAAACTAACCGCATTAAATTAGTTCGCCCCGACATTAAAAATCTTGAAAAAGGCCCAGATGGTTTGTTTCGCCAACGCGATGGGTTAGATGCCGCCGTTGATGGCACAGTGCGTGTCGCGAGTGGAGTTTTAGAAGGCAGTAACGTAAATGCGATGAGCGAGTTCACACAAATTCTAACGCTCTCACGCCAATTCGATATGCAGCTCAAATTAATGAAAACAGCCGAAGAAAACGCTAATGCTTCTGCGCAACTGTTGCAAATATCTTAATGCTTTAACAGCTGAGCATAGGCTCACGAGGATTCCATCATGATTTCTGCTCTCTACGTAAGTAAGACTGGTTTAGCTGCACAAGACAAACAGCTATCCACCATTTCAAACAACTTGGCCAATACCGGCACCATAGGTTTTAAACGCGACCGCGCAGTGTTTGAAGATTTGCTCTATCAAGTACAACGTCAACCTGGTGCGCAAGAAACTCAAGATTCGCAATTGCCTTCAGGTGTACAAATTGGTACGGGTAGCCGCGTAGTGGCTACGCAAAAACAATTTACTCAAGGTAACTTGCAAGTGACTGAGCAACCTTTGGATGTTGCGATTAATGGCCGTGGTTTTTTACAAGTATTACAAGCGGACGGCACCATTGCCTACACGCGCAATGGTCAATTGCAATTGAGTGCAGAGGGGCAGGTAGTTAATTCTGAAGGTTTGGTTCTAGAGCCCGCTATCACTGTTCCGCAAGGTACAAATAGAGTGACCATTGGTAAAGACGGTAGTGTTAATGCCTACACGGCTGGCAGTGAATCAACGCCGCAACAATTGGGCAACATCACACTTGCAGATTTTGTAAATCCTTCTGGTTTGCAAGCAATTGGTGGAAATCTATTTGTCCAAACCGTTGCGAGTGGAACACCAACGCAAGGTGCGCCTGGTGAAAACGGTATGGGCAGTTTGTTACAAGGGCAATTAGAAGGTTCGAACGTAGATATTGTAGAAGAAATGGTAAACATGATTACCACTCAGCGCGCGTACGAAATGAATTCAAAAGTGGTTTCCACCGCTGATCAAATGCTGCAAAACATTGCGCAGAATCTTTAACTGACTGAGTAATACGCCATGAAGTTGCTTTCGTTAAGATCTCTAATATCGCTAATGTGCTCGCTTGATAAATTGATAATTGCATTCTGTGTTGTGATTTTATCAGGGTGCTTCGCTGGCAATAAACCTAAGCCGGGCGATCCCTATTATGCACCCACTATTTCTGCGGCGCAGGCAATGCCACAGCGCACCGATGGATCACTTTATCAAGACTCTTACGGATTAAGTTTATTTGGCGATAGAAAAGCACATTTTGTGGGCGACATTATTACTATCACATTAAGTGAGGCTACTGTTTCCAAAAAGTCTTCAAACGTGAATGTTAAAAAAGATGACAGCGTAGTGTTTAACAGCGGTGCAGGTACTTTGTTGGGGATGGATCCCTCTGCAAAAAGCGTAAATTTAGCTACTAATATTGCGCAGAACAGAAAGTTTGGTGGCAACTCAGGTGCAGATCAAAGTAATAGCCTGCAAGGCAATATCACCGTAACCGTTGCGGAAATTATGCCCAACGGAAATTTAGTGGTGCGCGGTGAAAAGTGGATGACCTTAAATAGCGGCGATGAATTTATTCGCATCAGCGGTATTGTGCGTCCAGATGACGTTGCACCAGACAACACAATTTTATCTACCCGTTTAGCCAATGCAAAAATTTCTTACAGTGGCACAGGCTCACTGGCAGATTCGCAAAAAATGGGCTGGTTAGCAAAATTCTTTAATAGCCCAATTTGGCCGTTTTGATTTAAACATTCATTGTATTAAATGGGAGTCGTCATTCCCGCGCAGGCGGGAATCTAGCTCCTAATAAGAGTAGAGTCAAAGTCAAAAGCTGGATCCCCGCCTACGCGAGGATGACGATAGAAAGCTAAACGAGATTGCAGTAATGAAAGTATTAACCTTCCATACCCTAGTTGCCAAAATGATCATTGCAAGTTTGCTCTTGCAGTTATCGTTTAACGCATCCGCCGAGCGAATTAAAGATATTGCGAGCGTTGCAGGTGTGCGTGCCAACCAATTAATTGGTTATGGTTTGGTGGTGGGGTTGGATGGCACAGGCGATCAAACCACACAATCGCCGTTTACTACACAATCCTTTAATTCCATGTTGAAACAATTTGGAATTGCGGTGCCAGAAGGCGCGCGTATGCAAATGAAAAACGTTGCCGCCGTTATGATTCAAGCCGAGTTACCCGCATTTGCAAAACCAGGTCAAACACTTGACATTACCGTGTCATCCATCAGTAACGCAAAAAGTTTACGCGGTGGCAGTTTGTTGGTTGCACCTTTAAAAGGTTTAGATGGAAAAGTTTACGCAGTAGCGCAAGGTAATTTAGTAGTCGGGGGATTTGGTGCGCAAGGTGCAGATGGTTCAAGTATTAAAGTGAACATTCCCAGCGCCGGTAGAATTCCTAGCGGTGCCATCGTTGAGCGTGCGGTAGAAACTAATTTTGCCGGTGGCCAACCCATTGTATTTAATTTAAACCGTGCGGATTTCACTACGGCCAATCAATTAGCAAAAAGTATTAATAATTTATTGGGCCCAGATGTAGCGCGCCCATTAGATTCAGTTTCTATTATGGTGGATTCACCACAAAACCCAGCGCAGCGAGTAGATTTTATTGCCATGTTGGAAAATCTTGATGTAACGCTTGGTGAAGAAACGGCGAAAGTCATTATCAATTCGCGCACGGGTACGATTGTGGTTGGTAAAAATGTGCGTGTCTCGCCTGTAGCCGTTACTCACGGTAGTTTAACGGTAACTGTTGCTGAGAGCTTAACCGTTAGTCAGCCAAATGCCTTAGGTGAAGGTCAAACTGTTGTCGTGCCTAGCAGTAAAGTACAAGCCTCTGAAAAAACAAATCCAATGTTTAAGTTTTCACCGGGTGCATCGCTAGATGACATTGTTCGCTCGGTCAATAACGTGGGGGCATCGCCTAGCGATTTAATGGCGATTTTAGAAGCCTTAAAACAATCTGGCGCGCTTAAAGCCGAACTAGTGGTGATTTAAATGTTGCCTATTGATAACACTTCATTAAGTTCTTTTTTACCAAGCCCTTCATTGGGTGCGACCGGTGTAAAAGCTTCTAGTGTAAAAGATAACTACTTCGATCAAAACTCTTTGAATTCTGTGAAGAGTATGGGGCGTAAAAACGATCCTGAAGCCCTGCGCGAAATTTCTAAGAAGTTTGAAGCCATGTTTGTACAGCAAATGTTGAAATCCATGCGCGATGCTAATGCTGTATTTGGGGAAGACAATGTATTTTCCAGCAAAGAAACAGAGTTCCATCAAGAAATGATGGATCAACAAATGGTGTTAAACCTAACCAGTGGTCAAGGCATTGGTTTAGCAAAAACCATGTTTCAACAAATGCAACAACTTTATGGTCACCCAGTAAAGCCCGGCGCTCAATCTGACTCTATTAAAACCCTAGAGCGCAATTTGCGCATAGCGCCCAGCATTAAACCGCTAGCATCTGCTTTAAATGAAACCTCTTTATCCGCTGAAGGTTCGCTCTTAAAAGACGTTTCTGGGCGCACCGGTACAAAGACAGCTGTAGCACAAACCCAAGAAGAGTTTTTAACAAAAATGAAACCCTATGCTGAAAAAGCAGCGGCTGAATTAAATGTGGGTACCGATGTGCTGTTGGCGCAAGCCGCTTTGGAGACTGGCTGGGGTAAGTATTTAATTCACGATGCTAAAGGCAATAACACCTTTAATATTTTTAATATTAAAGCCACAGCTTGGCAGGGTAAAAGCGTTACCGTAAATACCTTGGAAAATAAACAAGGTATTACTCAGCAAGAGCGAGCTGGTTTCCGTCAATACGATGACTACGCACAAAGCTTTGCAGACTATGTTTATTTGATCAAAAATAATACGCGTTATAAAGATGCATTGGCCGCAGGTGGGGATTCAAAAGCTTATGCAGAGGCACTACAAACAGCAGGTTACGCCACTGACCCTAAGTATGCAGATAAAATAAAAAACCTATTAAATAGTGATTCTATTCGCTCTGCAGTAGCGGCTGATTCTAACTATGGATCTAGCCGTGAATCAGGAGCACAATCATGAGTGGAATTCTCT